>CALWNS010000140.1 GCA_944382805.1 uncultured Gemmiger sp.
AGCTTGGTGGCAAAATATTCAAGGATGGGGATCAGGTGCTGATAGGCCATCCGGTTGGAACCGATGAGCGCGACCGTGCCGGTCAGGCCGCCGCCGGCCAGGTACCGCTTGCTGACGATGCACACGCCCGGCAGTTCGGGGCGCACGTCCTCGCCCAGGGTGGCGGTGACCTTGTTGCCCTGCGGTTCGATCAGGGTGCAGGCGGCTTCGCGGTCGGAAAATATCTTGAGCAGCAGGCCCAGGTTTTTGCGCACGGCCTGGTCCTGGGTCAGGTACTGCGCGCCCTCGAAACAGACCTGCGGGCCGGTGCGCACCAGCGCTTCGGCCGCGCGGACGACCGGGGCCAAGCGGCGGCCGGCGGCCTCCAGCAGATCCTCGGTCAGGGCGTCGGTGACGTCCTCGGGCACGACAAAGGTCAGGCTGCGGTTGAGCAGCGCGGCCAGGGCCTGGGCGTCGCTGCGGGTAAAGCCTTCGCCCACGCGGGCGACCCGCGTGCGCACGCCGCCCGCGCTGGTCACGGCCAGCACCGCGGCGGTATAGCGCCCGACCTGCACGACCTCGAAGTGGGCGACGCACAGATCGTCCGCCTGGGGGGTGGTGGCCGCCGCCGCCAGGCCGGTGTAATCGGCCAGCGCGCGGGCCGCGCTTTGGGCGAGCTTTTCCGGCTCGGCGTCCATGGCGGCGAACAGCGCATCGATGCGGGACTTATCCTCCGGCGGCAGGACGATGGCGCCCGGCGCGCCCAAAAGGTTGTTGAGGTAGTAGCGGTACCCCTGCGGGCTGGGCACGCGCCCGGCGCTGGTGTGCGGCTGCTCCAGCAGCCCCAGGCGGGTCAGCGCGGCCATCTCGTTGCGCAGCGTGGCGCTGGAGATCGCCATATCAAAGTAGTTGGCCAGCAGGCCGGAGCCGACCGGCTCGCCATCGGCCGCGTACAGGGCAACGATGGCTTCCAAAATGCGCTGCTTGCGCCGGTCGATCGCCATGCTGCCACTTCCTTTCCGTGTTGGGGCCCGTGCCGATTAGCACTCTATATCCCTGAGTGCTAAATCTATTATACCCCGCCTTTTTCGGCTGTCAAGTGGTTTTGCAAACTTCTTTGAAAGTTTAACAGTTTTGACACAAAGCGCCGCCGGGCGCAAAAAGGCCGCGCGGCCTGGCGAAAGGACGCCCGCCGCGCGGCTAACGCTTATTCCTCCATCCACCGGGCCAGGAAGGCCGCTGCGATGGACAGCGCATGGACGGTGGCTTCGCCGGGCGGGGCGCTCTGTGCGCCGCCCAGCAGCAGCACGCCGCCTTCGACATCGCCGCGGGCCACGATGGGCGCGGCGCACAGCACCTGGCGGTCGCCGCGTTCCAGCGCGCGCAGCCGCCCGGCCGCGCCGGCCGGCGCGGTGTACACGGCGCGCATGGCCAGCAGCTTTTGCAGCGCTTCGCTGATGGGGCGGCCCAGCAGGTCGGCGCGGTGCGGGCCGGTGGCGGCCACCAGGCTGTCCCGGTCGCAGACCTGCACCGGGGCGCCCAGGTCGCGGGCCAGCACCTCGGCATACACGGCGGACAGCTGGCCCAGGCCGAGCAGCGGCGAATACTTTTTGAATACGACCTCCCCGTTGGTGTCGGTAAAAATTTCCAGGGCGTCCCCCTGGCGGATGCGCTGGGTGCGGCGGATCTCCTTGGGGATGACCACGCGGCCCAGTTCGTCAATGCGGCGCACGATTCCCGTTGCTTTCATGTGGTTGACATCCTTTCCCGTTGCGAACTTTACTGCGGCTGGAAATAGTTTGCAGCGTTTTGCCCGGAATATTCCCCCGCTTGCGGCGCCGGCGGGGGCATGGTACAATAAACGGAAAAAGGAGGGGCGCGCCATGGCGGAATTGCTGCAAACGACGCTGTGCTACCTGGAACGGGACGGGCAATACCTGATGCTGCACCGCGTCAAGAAACAAAAGGACGTCAACAAGGACAAATGGATCGGCGTGGGCGGCAAGTTCGAGCCGGGCGAGGACGCCCTGGCCTGCGCGCTGCGCGAAGTGCGCGAGGAGACCGGCCTGACCATGCTGGCCCCCGAATACCGCGGCATCGTGGACTTTTACGCCCCGCCCTGGCCGGCGGAACGGATGCACCTGTTCACCTGCCGGCAGTTTACGGGCACGCTGCGCGAATGCGCGGAGGGCGACCTGGAATGGGTGGATACGCGCCGGGTGGAAACGCTGCCCATCTGGGCCGGGGACAAAATCTTTTTGCGCCTGCTGCAGCAGGGCGCGCCGTTTTTTCGCCTGGAACTGACCTATGCCGGCGATACGCTGACGCGCGCCGTCCTGGACGGGCGCGCGCTGCCGCTGGGATAAATGCAAAAGCGCGCCGCCGGCCTGCTGCCGGCGGCGCGCTGCTGCGTTTGTACGTATTTTATTCGGCGGGTTCGGCCGCCGCATCGGCGTCCTGTTCCCCGCTCTCCCCTGCGGCGGCCTCCGGGTCGGGCGCGGGGGTGGGTTCCGTGGCCTCGCCGGTCTCGCCGGAAGCCTCCTGCTGCAAAGCGGCGGCGTCGGTCATGGTGGAATCCAGGTTATCCTGCACCAGGGCCTGCGGGTCGTCGGTGCCGGCGGTGGGGGCCGGGGTGGCGTTGGCCTGGACCTGCGCCTGCATCTCGCTTTCCTGCAGGGCGGTCAGGTACCACTGGCGGTTCTCCCCGCGGGAGAACACAAAGTCCATGTATTTGGTGGGCTCGGTGGGCGCGGTGAGCGAAAGCTCGCCGCTGGCGCTGTTGCTCAGGGTGGGGATGTAGCCGACCGTCACATAGGTCTGGCCGCCCTCCCGCCGGATGCGCTCCACCTCCGGCGTGTACAGGCCGACCGCGCCGGTGACCGGCACCAGGTAGCCCTGCTTGTCCTCCAGGTAGGTATAGATGAACTCCTGCGTTTCAAAGCTGCCTTCGATCAGCGGATAGTCGGGGCCGAGCAGGTTGGTCAGGTAGGTATCGATCTCCAGCTGCGGCAGGATCAGGGAGCCGGTCTCCGGGTCGCGCTCGTAGTCCTCCAGTGTGCCTTCGGTCTGTGCGCGGTAGACCGTGCCCCAGATGGCCGCCTGGCGGAACACGTTGGGATCCACCTGGGAGGCTTCTTCGAACGGCACCACATCGAACATGACCAGGCCGTAGACGCGGTCGGCGTAGCTTTCGCGGCGGTCGGTATCGTCCAGCGCGGCGCGCACCGCGCCCACGCACCAGTTGAGCACCGTGAACAAGCCGATCACGACCAGGATCAGCGCAATGGCCCCCACGATCTGCCGGGCCAGGCGGCGGCTGTTGCGCAGTTGTTCCTCACGAGAATTTGCCATGGGTCCCTCCACTTATATCACACGCTAGGCGCGCAGTGTAAATGCAATACGTGATTCAGTATAACACAAACGCCGCCGCATTGCAAATGCAGCGCGGCGGCGGGGCGCCCGGGGCAGGCCGGCGGGCGGTCAGCGGTTTTTGTACATTTGTTCGTAGTACTTCTGGTAGTCGCCGCTGGTGACGTGCGCCATCCAGTCGGGATTGGCCAGGTACCAGTCGATGGTCAGCACGATGCCCTTTTCGAACGGGGTCTCCGGGTACCAGCCCAGGTCGTTCTTGATCTTGGTCGGGTCGATGCCGTAGCGGCGGTCGTGGCCCAGGCGGTCGGCCACATGGGTGATCAGCTCCTCGCTGATGCCCTCGTCCCGCAGGCGGTCGTGCAGCTGGGCGATGACCGTTTTGACGATAAAGATGTTGGGGCGCTCGTTGTGGCCGCCCACGTTGTACACCTCGCCCACCTTGCCGTCGGCGGCGACCATGTCGATGGCCTTGCAGTGGTCCATCACATACAGCCAGTCGCGCACCTGCATACCGTCGCCGTACACCGGCAGCGCCTTGTGCTGCTTGGCGTTGTTGATGAGCAGCGGGATCAGCTTTTCCGGGAACTGATACGGGCCGTAGTTGTTGGAGCAGCGCGTGATGTTGACCGGCATCCCGTAGGTATCGTGGAACGCCATGACGAACAAATCGGCGCTGGCCTTGGAGGAGGAATACGGGCTGTGCGGCGACAGCGGGGTGGTCTCGGTAAAATAGCCCTCAGGGCCAAGCGCGCCGTAGACTTCGTCGGTAGAGACCTGCAGGTATTTTTTGCCCTCTTTCCAGGTCCTGGCGGCGGCGTCGTACCAGGCGTCCTTGCAGCACTGCAGCAGGTTGACGGTGCCCAGCACGTTGCTTTCGACAAAAATCTCCGGGTTTTTGATGCTGCGGTCCACATGGCTTTCGGCCGCAAAGTTGATGACATAGTCCGGGTCGTACTGCGCCATCAGGCCGGCGACCAGGGCTTTGTCGCAGATATCGCCCTGCACAAAGATATGGCGGGGGTCGCCTTCGATGTCCTTCAGGTTTTCCAGGTTGCCGGCATAAGTCAGCTTATCCAGGTTGATGAGGCGGATGTCCGCGTGCTTTTGCAGCATATAGTGGACAAAATTCGAACCGATAAAACCGGCGCAGCCGGTGACAAGGTAAGTTTTCATGGGTCAGACCTCCCCGTTCCAATGTTGGAAAAAGTCGTTGATGGCGTCCTTCCAGTCGCGCATATCATCGCCTACGCTGCAGCGCAGCGCGCGGTTTTCCAGCGCGCTCCAGGCCGGGCGGTTCGCGCTTTCCGGGTGGGCGGCGGCGTACTCGGCGCTGGTGCAGGGTTCCACGCGGCAGGGCAGCCCGGACAGGCGGATGATCTCGGCCGCAAAATCGTACCAGCTGCACACGCCGTTGCCGGTGCAGTGGTAGATGCCGTAATCGTGGCTGACCGCCAGCTTGAGCAGGTGGTGTGCCAGGTCCACCGCGTTGGTGGGGTTGCCCAGCTGGTCGTTGACCACCGTGATGCGGTCGTGCGTTTGGGCCAGGCGCACCATGGTCTTGACAAAGTTCTTGCCGTAGTAGCTGTACAGCCAGGCCGTGCGCACGATGAAATGGCGGCGGCAGAAGCGCTGCACATACTCTTCGCCCAGCAGCTTGGTCTGGCCGTAGGCCGAGACGGGGTCCGGGCGGCAGCACTCGTCGATGGGGGTGCGGCCGTCGGGGCCGTTGGGCGTGCCGGGGAACACATAGTCGGTGGAAATGTGGATCAGGCGGGCGTTGATCTTGTCGCAGGCGATGGCCAGGTTGCGCGGGCCAAGGGCGTTGACGCGGAACGCCAGGTCGCGGTCGGCTTCGCAGCCGTCGACATTGGTGGCCGCCGCGCAGTTGATGACGGTATCGGGCTGGTGGCGGCGGATATAGGCCACGG
>CALWNS010000141.1 GCA_944382805.1 uncultured Gemmiger sp.
AGCGCCGAGTGGGAGGCCGAAGCCGCCCGCCGCGGCCTGCCCAACCGCCGCAGCACGCCCGACGCGATGATCGCGCTGAAGGACCCCAAGAACATCCGCCTGATGGAGGATTTCGGCGTACTGACCAAGACCGAGATGCTCTCCCGCTATGAGGTGGAGATGGAGCATTACTCCAAGATCATCAACATCGAAGCGCGCACCATGCTCAAGATCGCCAACAAGCAGCTGATCCCGGCGGTGACGGCCTACATGGGCGATGTGGCCAACACCGCGGCGGCCAAGCTGGCGGTGAGCGCCGCGCTGAGCACCCACGCCGAGACTCGCCTGCTGAGCGAACTTTCGAAGTATACGGACGAGATGTCCGACGCCGCCGCCGCGCTGAAGACCCTGACCGATAAGGCCAGCGCCGCCTGCAACGAGGCCGCCAAAGCCCATATGTACCACGACGAGGTGCTGCCGGCCATGGCCCGCCTGCGCGCGGCCGCCGACGAGGCCGAGGAGCTGTGCGACGAGGACGTCTGGCCCCTGCCCTGCTACAGCCGCCTGCTGTTCTACACCGAGTAAGCTTTCCCCTTTCCCGGGGCGTGCGCCCCGCTTTCTTACACCGCTTGAAAAGCCTGCGCGTCCGCGCAGGCTTTTCAAGTTTGTGCAAAAATCGCAAAAGCGACAGATTTGACCGGGGCGAAGGGGGCGGGTTTCCCTGTTTCGCCGGTTTTGCGTTTTATGCCTTGCCAAACCGGGCGCGGCGAGTGTATAATGACTGTATATGTGTTTACCTTTTGATGCGTGGAGGATGTGCAATGGCTACAAAGTATATATTTGTTACCGGCGGCGTGGTTTCCGGCCTGGGCAAGGGCATTACGGCGGCCAGCCTGGGGCGCCTGCTCAAGACCCGCGGGCTGAAGGTGGCTTCGCAGAAGCTGGACCCGTATATCAACGTGGACCCCGGCACCATGAGCCCACTGCAGCACGGCGAGGTGTTCGTGACCGACGACGGCACCGAGACCGACCTGGACCTGGGCCACTATGAGCGCTTTACCGACGAAAACCTGAACAAGTATTCCAACCTGACCACCGGCAAGGTTTACTGGAACGTGCTGCACAAAGAGCGCCAGGGCGCCTACCTGGGCCAGACGGTGCAGATCATTCCCCACATCACCAACGAGATCAAGAGCTACATCTACAACCTGGCCAAGAGCACCGATGCGGACGTGGTCATCACCGAGATCGGCGGCACGACCGGCGACATCGAGAGCCAGCCGTTTTTGGAGGCCATTCGCCAGGTGGGCATCGAGCAGGGGCTGGACAACTGCTGCTACATCCACGTGGTGCTGGTGCCGTACATTTCCGGCTCCAACGAGTACAAGTCCAAGCCCGCGCAGCATTCCTGCAAGGAGCTGCAGGGCATGGGCATCACGCCCAACGTCATTGTGCTGCGCGCGGACGGCAGCGTGGGCGCGGACATCAAGCGCAAGATCAGTATGTTCTGCAACGTGCGGCCGGACTGCGTGATCGAAAACCTAACCATGCCCAGCCTGTACGAATGCCCGCTGATGCTGGAGGCCGCCGGCCTGACCGACGTGGTGGCCCGCCAGCTGCACCTGGAGACCCCCGCTTCCGACCTGACCGAGTGGAAGGAGCTGATCTCCCGCATTGCTACCCGCAGCCGCAACTGCACCATCGCGCTGGTGGGCAAGTACGTCAAGCTGCACGACGCTTACCTGAGCGTGATGGAGAGCCTGTACCACGCAGGCTTTGAAAACGAGAGCAAGGTGGACATCCGCTGGGTGGACAGCGAGCTGCTGGTGGACCAGGAGCGCTGCGCCGAGGAACTGGCCGACGTGGACGGCATCATCCTGCCCGGCGGCTTTGGCGACCGCGGCATCGAGGGCATGGTGCAGGCCGAGCAGTACGCGCGCGAGCAGTGCATCCCCTACTTCGGCATCTGCCTGGGTATGCAGATCATGGTGATCGAGTTTGCCCGCAACGTGGCCGGCTACGCGGACGCCAATTCCAGCGAGTTCACGCCCGACGGCGCGCACAACGTGATCGCGCTGATGCCGGACCAGCAGGGCAACATCCCCAAGGGCGGCACCATGCGCCTGGGCAAGTACCCCTGCGTGGTCGCGCCCGGCACCCATATGCACGGCTGCTACGGGCAGGACGAGATCGACGAGCGGCACCGCCACCGCTATGAGTTCAACAACGATTTCCGCGCCGAGATGCAGGAAAAAGGCCTGGTGATCGCCGGTACCAGCCCGGACGGCCGCCTGGTGGAGGCCGTGGAGCTGCCCGACCGGGCGTTCCACATCGGCGTTCAGTTCCACCCCGAATTCAAGAGCCGCCCCAACCGCGCGCACCCGCTGTTCAACGGCTTTATCAAAGCCTCCTTGCAGCACCAGAAGGACCGCACGCTGCGCGAGCACAGCGCGATGGGCCAGCAGTAAACCGCCATACAACGAACAGGACCCGTGCCGGGCGGCACGGGTCCTGTTTTGTATTGGCAGGTTAGCGGGGATCAGCGGCACCAGCCTTTTTCGCGGATGACGCTGACGACGGCGTCCACATAGCGCCGGCAGGTATCGTGTTCCGGCGCTTCCACCATCACGCGCACCAGCGGCTCGGTGCCGGATTCGCGCACCAGGATGCGGCCGGTATCGCCCAGGCTTTCGGCCACTTTGGCCACGGCGGCCTGCACGTCGGGGTCGTTCTGCGCGCCGGCTTTGTCGGTGACTTTGACGTTTTCCAGCACCTGCGGGTAGACTTTCAGCGGCGCGGCCAGCTCGCTCATCGGCTTTTTGCGGGCCATCATGACCTCCATCAGCTTGAGGCTGGTCAGGATGCCGTCGCCGGTCGAGGCATATTTGCTGAAGATGATATGCCCGCTCTGCTCGCCGCCGATGCGGCTGCCGTGCTGCTGCATATACTCGTAGACATATTTATCGCCCACGGCGGTCTTGGCATAGTCGATGCCCAGCTCGTCGAACGCCTTGTACAGGCCGAAGTTGGACATGACGGTGGTGACCACCGTGTTGGTGACCAGCTTGCCGCGCTCTTTCATGTAGCGGCCGTAGATGTACAGGATATGGTCGCCGGTGACGACGTTGCCTTTTTCGTCCACGCACAGGCAGCGGTCGGCGTCGCCGTCGTAGGCAAAGCCGACGTCCAGGCCCTTTTCGACCACGAACTTCTGCAGGCCCTCGATGTGGGTGGAGCCGGCGTTTTTGTTGATGTTCAGGCCGTTGGGTTCGGCGTTGATGACATAGGTGGTGGCGCCCAGCGCTTCAAACACGGCCTTGGCGATGTTCCAGCTGGAGCCGTTGGCGCAGTCCAGCCCGACCTTGACCCCGCGGAAAGAGTACATCCCCAGGCTGATCAGGTAGCCGATGTAGCGGTTGCGGCCGGCCACATAGTCCACCGTGCAGCCGATCTTGTCCTTTTTGGCGTAGGGCAGTTCGTCCCAGTGCTGGCCAAAGGCGTTCAGGTCGCCGTCCAGGTAGGCTTCGACCAGGGCGATGGTCTCTTCGTCCATCTTTTCGCCCTGGCCGTTGATGAGCTTGATGCCGTTATCGTAGTACGGGTTGTGGGAGGCGGAGATCATGATGCCGCAGTCGAACGCATCGACCCGCGCCACATAGGCCACGCTGGGCGTGGTGGTGACGTGCAGCAGGTAGGCGTCCGCGCCGGAGGCCACCAGGCCGCCGACCAGGCTGTATTCGAACATATACGAAGAACGGCGGGTGTCCTTGCCGATGACGATGCGGGCCGGCCCCTCCTGCGTGGCCAGGCCCTCGGCGGCGGCGCGGCGGCGCTTTTCGTTATAATACCAGCCCAGGAAGCGGCCGACCTTGTAGGCGTGGTCGGCGGTCAGGTTCTCGTTGGCTTCGCCGCGGAAGCCGTCGGTGCCAAAATATTTACCCATAGTGTTCCCTTTCGGTCAATACATTTGATGTTTGTTCTTGCTTTGCGCACCGCCGGGCGGCGCACAGAGCCTTTTTTATTGTACCGCGTTTGGCCGCTCTTGTCCAGCGTTTCGGCGTATTATTTTGCCCGGCTTTGCTTTTTGGCGCGCGATACAGTATAATAGTTGGGCAAGTAATTGGCAAGGGAGGCCGCGGCATGAAAAAGCGCACCATCAGTTTCCAGTACAACGCCCCGGTCACGCTGTCCTTTTTCCTGCTGGCGCTGGCCGCGCTGGTGCTGGGGCGCGTGACCGGTGGCTGGACCACCACCCACCTGTTCAGCGTGTACCGTTCCTCTTTGGCCGACCCGCTGTTTTATGTGCGGCTGTTCTGCCATGTGCTGGGTCACGGCGGGTGGGAGCATTTTATGGGCAATATGCTGCTGTTGCTGGTGGTCGGCCCGCCGCTGGAGGAAAAATACGGCAGCCGCACCCTGCTTTTGGGCATCGCCTTTACGGCGCTGGTATCCGGCGTTTTGCAGTGCGCGCTGTTCCCCGGCACGGCGCTGCTGGGGGCTTCCGGCATTGTGTTCATGCTGATCATGCTGTCCAGCCTGGCCGGCTCGCGCGGGGGGTGCATCCCGCTGACGCTGCTTTTGGTGGCCGCGCTCTACCTGGGGCAGCAGGTGTATGATATTTTGTTCGTACAGGACAACGTAGCCAACTTTATGCACATTGTGGGCGGCGTATGCGGCACCGTGTTCGGTTTTGCCGTGCGGCGCAAATAAGCCAGCCTCGCATATAACAAAAAACCGCTGCCGGCAAAGTCCGGCGGCGGCTTTTGGGTCATTCGGCTTTTTCCAGGACGATCTCGGCTGTGGCGGCGGGGTCGTCGCGGATGATCTGCCCCACGGCCGGGGCGGCGATGCGCCCGGCCAGCGGGTTCTTGATGCTCTGCACCGGCGCGGTCAGGGTGGCGTCCACCTCCGACTTTTCGAAGGCGAGGTCGGTATCCACCATCTCGCAGCCAACCAGGCGCAGGCCCTTGCAGTAGCACAGCGGCTGGGTGCCGATGATGCGGCAGCGCTCGAAGGTGACGTTTTCGCAGTACCAGGCCAGGTATTCGCCCTTGACCACGCTGTCGCGCACGGTGACGTTTTTGGCGTGCCAGAAAGCGTCCTTGGTGTCAAAGCGGCAGTGTTCAAAGACCGCGTTTTCGATGTACTGGAACGAGTATTTGCCGGTCATGGCCAGGTTTTCGGCCGTGATCTCGCTGGCGCGCAGCAAAAAGTATTCGCTGTCGGCCGTGCAGTCGCGCAAAGCCAGCCGGTGGGTGGACCAGCCGAATTCCGGCGAGCGGATATCGCAGCCCTCCATGCGCACGTCCCGGCATTCGCGCAGAGCTTTGATGCCGTGCAGGCGGCTGTTTTCGATCTCGATATGGTCGGAATACCACAGCGCCGCGCGGCACGCTTCGGTCATTTCGGCCCCGCGCAGCGCCAGGCCGTGGACGTGCCACAGCGGGTAGCGCAGGTTGAAAAAGCAGTCCTCGGCCGTGATGTCGGCGCATTCCTTCAGCGCGCTTTCGCCGTCCGCCGGGCCGTCAAAGCGGCAGCGCAGCAGGCGCAGCCCGCGGCTGCCGTACAGCGCGCGCTCCTGTTCAAAAGTTTCGTCTTGCAGTGTTTTCACTGGGTGTCCCCTCCTGTTTGGCGGCATAAAGACCGGCCCGCAGGCCATTGCCGGGGCCGGTCTCTCCATATTCAGTATACGGCGCGCAGGCGCAAAATGCAACCCGGCGCTTTGCGCCCTTACTCGGTGCGCAGCGCGGTGACGGGGTCCTGCTTGGCGGCCTTGCGCGAGGGGATCAGCCCGCCGATGAGGGTGAGCACCACGCTGAGCGCCACCAGCACCACGGCGGCCCCGGCCGGCAGCACCGCGTTGACGGCGTCGGTGCCGGCGATGTTGTGGATGATCGCGTTGCCCGGGATGAGCAGCAGCAGCGTAAGGCCGATGCCGATCAGCCCCGCGCACAGGCCGATCATGAAGGTCTCGGCGTTGAACACCTGGGAGACGTTGCCCTTGGAGGCGCCGATGGCGCGCAGGATGCCGATCTCCTTTTTGCGTTCCAGCACGCTGATGTAGGTGATCACGCCGATCATGATGGAGGAAACGATCAGCGAGATGGCCACAAAGGCCACCAGCACATAGCTGATGACGTTGATGATGTCGGTGACGGAGGACATCAGCGTGCCCACGATATCGGTGTAGGAGATGACCTTTTCGGCCTGGCCGGTCTCCTCCATGCGGGCGTTGTAGCCGTCCAGGATGGCCAGCACCTGCTCCTTGCTTTCAAAGTTTACGGGGTAGATGCTGATGGAATACGGTTCGGCCGCATCGGCGTAGCCCAGCGTGCGCAGGTTTCCGTCGTAGGTAGCGGACTCGCCCGCCATCAGCGACATGAGCAGTTCGCTGAGTTCCTCCTCGGTCATGCTGACCTGGATGGCGCCGGCAAAGGCGTCCGGGTCTACCTGGAAGGCGTCCTGCAGCTGTTCGCTGAGCTGGTCCATCACCTGCTCCATGCCCGTTTCGATGCGGGCGGTGATGGCCTGGCTGATCTGCCCCATGACCTGGGACATCACGCCGGGCAGCACCTGCTGCATGATCTGGGTAACGACCTGGGTGACGGCCTGCTCCAGCACCGGCTGCAGCGCCTGCCCGATGGCCGCGCCCATCGCCTGCTGCATCTCGGCCATCTGGGCGTTCAGCAGTTCGGTCACGCCGGAGGTATCGACCATCGTTTCCAGCGCGCCGGCCAGCAGGGCCTGCGCCTGCTCCGTTTGCAGGTAGGCCTTGAAATATTCGCCCATGGTGGTGGGGTCGGGCAGGCTGTTCTGCTGCGTATAGGCGGCGTAGCCGTCCAGTACGGCCTGCGCCAGGGCTTCGAGCTGTTCGGGCGTGATCTCGACGTCGGCCAGCGAGGCGTTCAGCTCCTCAACAGCCGCGGCGATGTACGGCGCGGCCTGCGGGGATTGCAGGTAACCGGGCAGCGTATCCAGAAATTCCTGCAGGAAGGTATCCGAGTCGGTAAAAACGATGCCGTTGTCCAGGCAGTACTGCGGGTAGCCCTGCATCACCGTGGCCACCAGCCGCTCGATCTGCTCGGCGGAGATATCCAGCCCGCCGGCTTCGATGATGGCTTTGAGCTGTTCGCTAAGCAGGGCCTGCGCTTCGGGCGTTTGCAGGTAGGCAAGGAAGTTTTGGCCCAGCTGCGAGAAATCGGCCTGCGGGTCGTTTTGGTAGTATTCCTCATACCCTTTTTGCAGCTGCGCGGCCAGCTCCTGCACCTGTTCCGGCGTGGCCGTGAACTTGACGGCGCCCAGCAAAGCGCCCCAGTCCAGCGCGGAGAGGTCGAGTTCGGGCATTTCCATGCCCGAAAGGTCCAGGCCGGAGAGGTCCAGCGCGGAGAGATCCAGCGCCGCAAGGTCCAGCCCCTGGAACGCCGAGGCGTCCAGCGAGAAGCCGCTGCCCCCGCCGCCCCCGGCGAACAAGCTGCCGGTATCGATCGAGAGGGCGCCGGTATCCAGCGTAAAGGCCGAGGCCAGGATGTCCTCGTCCACCGTGAACAGGTCCTGCAAATCGAAGCGTTCGTCCTCGCTTTCGGCGCCGAACTCTTCGCCGGTGAACACATTGACCGACGGGTCGGCCAGCTGGTCGCGCACGATGGGACTTTGCGCCGCCTGCTGCATACAGTGTTCGGTCAGCGCGGCCGGGTAGTTGATGCCGGGGCTGAGCATGGCGGCGTTGGCGTCCGCGCCGGGCTGCACGACGCCCACGATGGTCAGGTCCTCGCCGCTTTGCACCAGCGCGTTCATGTAGGCTTTGTCGTCGGTCTTGTCGCGCCAGAGGCCGTAATCGGCGTCGTACCGGTAATAACCGGAGGGATCGACCAGTTTGAAGCGGACGCCCAGCACGTCCGCATAGTTGATGCCGGTGATATCGTCCGGCACGCGGACGGTCTCCTCCTCGGCAAACTGTTCGACCATGCGGTCCAGCTCCGCGCCGTCGCGCAGGCCCAGGGTATAGAGCAAAAAGTCGCTGATGCTGCCGCCGGAGGTCAGCACCAGTACGCATTCGTTATAGTTCTGCGGCCAGCGGCCGGCCTTGACCTCGTACTGGTCAAGGTACAGCCCCGTGTCCGCCGGCATCTGATAAAACACGTTGGAGCTGGTCATCATCGACATCATGCTGCCGGAACCGGACGCCGACCCCATGCCCAGGGGCGCGAAAGAGTTGTCCGGGTTGACCTGGCGGTAGCTGCCGTCCTGCCACAGGTAGACCTGCGGGGTCACGTTGTAGGCGTATTCGATGGCGCTGGTGTAGTTTTCGATGCCGCTTTCGCCGCTGTCCAGGTAGGCTTTGAGCGATGCAAGGTCGTTGGAGCCGATCTTGGAAAAGGTCTGGGTGATCATTTCGATCACGCCGATCTCGTGGGTGTCGTCCTCCTCCCCGCCGCCCATCATACCGGCCATCATGCCGGCCAGGTCCATGCTGGCGCTTTGGATCGAGAGCGGATATTCCGAAAGGGTGTCCTCCTCGACCGTTTGGATGTACTGGTTGACGCCGGTGGAAAGCGAAAGGATCAGCGAAATGCCGATGATGCCGATGGAACCGGCAAAAGAGGTGAGCAGCGTGCGCGCCTTTTTGGTGCGCAGGTTCTGGAAGCTGAGCGCCAGCGCCGTGGCGAACGACATACTGGAACGCCGCGCCCAGCGCCGCTCGACCGGCTCGGCCAGCGCCTGCGGTGGGGCGAAGGGGTCGGAGTCGGCGCGGATGACGCCGTCGCTGAGGCGCACGATGCGGGTGGCGTAGGCTTCGGCCAGTTCGGGGTTATGGGTGACCATAACGACCAGGCGGTCTTTGGCCACCTGCTTGAGCAGCTCCATGACCTGGACGCTGGTTTCGGAATCAAGCGCGCCGGTGGGTTAGTCGGCCAGCAGGACGTCGGGGTCGTTGACCAGCGCGCGGGCGATGGCCACGCGCTGCATCTGCCCGCCCGAAAGCTGGCTGGGCAGCTTGTGCAGGTGCTTGCCCAGGCCGACCTCCTCCAGCGCGGCGACGGCGCGCTTGCGGCGCTCGGCGCGGGAAACGCCGGAGACGGTCAGCGTAAGTTCCACGTTGGAAAGGATGGTCTGGTGCGGGATGAGGTTGTAGCTTTGGAAAATAAAGCCGATGGTGTGGTTGCGGTAGGTATCCCAATCGCGGTCGGTATACTTTTTGGTCGATACGCCGTTGATGATAAGGTCGCCGCTGTCGTAGCGGTCTAGGCCGCCGATGATGTTGAGCAGCGTTGTTTTGCCGGAGCCGGAGGGGCCGAGGATGGCCACGAACTCGCTGTCGCGGAAGCTCAGGTCCACATGGTCGAGCGCTTTCTGCACCAGGCTGCCGGTGCGGTATTCTTTACAGATCTGTTTGATTTGCAGCATATTTTTCCCCCGGGCCGCGCCGCAAACACGGCCCTGCTCTCTTTTTCGGAAAAGTGAACGAACGCAGCCCGAAGCAACGGGCCGCGTTCAAGTAAAGATTCCCCTTTATCCTTTAAAATTATAGCGATTGTCCGCCACCGTGTCAAGCAGGGCGCCCGCAAAAACAGTTGACTTTCGCCGCCGCGGTTGGTATGCTGGTAACAGAAGCCGCCCGCCGGCGAAAGAAGGAGCCACTATCTATGGAAAAGCTGCAAAAAAAGACCGCGGCGCAAGCGCCGGGCAAGGCCTGCCTGGCGGCCGTGTGCGCGCTGGCCGTGGGGGCGTTTTTTCTGTGGAACCACCCCGACATTACAGAGACGGCGCGCCACACGCGCATTTTGCTGGACGATGTGTTTGCCGGGCGCTTTTTTGATTTTTACAGCGATACAATGGACGGCCGCGCCGTGTACGGCTACCAGAACGCGGCGCACTACCACATCGTTTTTTACCTTTTGTGCGCCGTGTGGGACCTGCCGCTCTACCTGCTTGGCAAAGTTGCTGCGGTCAGCGACCTGGCGTTCGTGTACTGGACCAAACTGGTGGGGGTGGGCGCCTGGGCCGCCTGCGGCTTTTTGCTGCGCAGCGTGGCCGTGCGCCTGGAACTGCCGCGCGAATGGTCGGCCTGGATGCCGGTCTGCTTTTGGCTGTGCCCGCTCGCCTTTTTTTCGGCGCCGGTCATGGGGCAGTACGACAGCGTCTGCCTGGTGTTCATTTTGTGGGCGCTGGTCCTGTACCTGGACGACCGGATGCCCGCGTTTGCGCTGGTCATGGGCGCGGCGCTGGTGTTTAAGATGTTCGCCCTGTTTTTGCTGATCCCGCTGCTTTTGCTGCGGGAAAAGCGCCTTGGCCGCCTGCTGGGCTACGGCGCGCTGAGCCTGTGGCTGTACCTGCCCGGCGCGCTGCTGTTTGCCGGGCGCAGCGGGGACGCCGGGCTGTTCAACAGCCTGATCGCCGAGCGGCTGTTTGCCGCCCTGCTGCCGTTTGCGGGCGGGGCTTCGCTGTTTTTGACCGTACTGGCGCTTTTGTACGCGCTGGTATACGCCTGGCGGCCGGCCGATGCCGCGGCCCGCCGGGACGCCGTGCCCTACCTGTGCCTGGCGGTGCTGGGCTGGCTGTTTTTGTGCGTGGACTGGCACCCGCAGTGGCTGATCCTGCTTTCGCCGTTTTTGCTGCTCACGCTGGGGCGTTCGCGCCACCCGCTGTGGTGGGCCGCGCTGCAGCTGATCCTGGTGGCCGGTTATTTTATGCGGGTGGCGTACCGCTTCCCCGGCCAGCTGGAGGCCAACCTGTTCGACGGCGGCCTGCTGGGCGCCCTGGGGCTTTTGGCCGCCGCGCAGGCGGCGGGGCGCACGAACAGCCTGTACTTTTCGCTGCTGCCGTTTGCCGACCGTTTGGCGGCCGTGGCGTTCAGCGCGCCGATCTTGGCCGGCCTGATCGGCAAGTTCCCGGCCGCCGGCCGCCCGCTGGAGGACCGGCTGGACGAAACGCCCGCCCCCTGCCCGCCGGCGCTGTATGCCTGGGGCTGCTTTGCGCTGGGCTGGGGCGTGTTCTGGCTGGCGCCGACCCTGTACGCCTGGCTGCGCGCCCTGGGGCTGTAAGCCCCGCGCGCCGCCTTTGTCCGCCCAAAAAAAGGAAAGGGAGAGATCTGCCGATGAATGTGAACACCGCCAGCCAGGAACTGATGGCCAAGGTCCGGCGCGAACTGGCGCCGGAACGCCTGCCCGACAAAATCAAGTTTTTTGTGCTGCTCAACGCCGGTTTGTTTGTGACTGCGCTGGGCATCCAGCTGTTCAAAACGCCCAACCACTTCGCCTTTGGCGGCACCTCCGGCCTTTCCATCGTGCTGGCGCGGCTGTTTCCAGCGCTGCCGGTGGGCGGGTTCATGTGGATATTGAACCTGGCGCTGGTCGTGCTGGGCTTCATCTTTTTGGGCGTGCGTTCGATGGGGTGGACCATCTACTCCTCGTTTGCGCTTTCGTTCTTTGTCAGCCTGTGCGAAGCGGTGTTCCCGCTTGCCGCCCCGATGACCGACGACGTATTTCTGGAACTGTGCTTTGCGGTCATTCTGCCGGCCATCGGCAGCGCCATCGTGTTCAACATCGGCGCTTCGACCGGCGGCACCGACATCGTGGCCATGATCCTGAACAAGTACACAAGCATCGAGATCGGCCGCGCGCTGATGCTCAGCGACCTGGGCATCGTGCTGGCGGCGGCGCTGCTGTTCGGGGCCAAGACCGGGCTGTACTGCATTTTGGGCATGATCCTGAAGTCCACCGTGGTGGACAGCGCCATTGAAAGTTTGAACCTGCGCAAGGTGTGTACCGTGGTCACCCACGACCCGGGGCCGGTGCGGGATTTCATCGTGCAGGTGCTCAACCGTTCGGCCACCGAGCAGCAGGCCGTGGGCGCGTATACCCACCAGCCCTCGTTCGTGTTGATGACCGTGCTGACCCGCCGCCAGGCCGCGCTGCTGCGCGACTTTTTGCGCAAGCACGACCCGCACGCCTTTATCACCATCGTCAACAGCAGCGAGATCATCGGCAAAGGCTTCCGCGCGTGCTGAACAAAGGACCGCCGTTTGCAAAATACAGCCGGGCCGCCCCCGTAAAAAGGGGCGGCCCGGTTTTTTATGGTTTATAAGGGGGGCTTATTCGGCGTCGGTGCAGAAAGCCTGGAACGCCAGGTAGGCCATGTACACGTCCGCCTTGGAGACGACCTCGAACGGCGAATGCATCGACAGCACCGGCACGCCGACGTCGATGGTGTTGATGCCGCGGTTGGCCACATACTTGGCGATGGTGCCGCCGCCGCCCAGGTCGATCTTGCCCATTTCACCGATCTGCCAGGCCACGCTGTTTTTGTCCAGCAGGCGGGTCAGGTAGGCCACCAGCTCGGCCGGCGCGTCGTTGGTGGAGTTTTTGCCGCGGGAACCGGTGTACTTGTAGATGGCGATGCCGCGGCCGGCATAGGTGCCGTTGTTCGGCTCGAACGCATCGGCGTAGCTGGGGTCGTAGGCCGCGGTCACATCGGCCGAAAGGCACTTGGAGGCGCGGAAGGCGGCGATCTCGTCGGCGCCCGCGGCCGCGCACAGCTGCTTGAGGAAGGCGTAGGCGTACTCGCTGTTCATGCCGGTCACGCCGTCGGAGCCGACCTCCTCTTTATCGGTCAGCACGCAGACGGTGGTGTGGGCCGGGGCTTTGGTGTTGATCTCGGCCATCAGCGCGGGGGAGGCGTCCACGCGGTCGTCGTGGCCGTAAGCGCCGATCATGGCGCGGTCCAGGCCGATGTCGCGCGCGGTAAAGGCGGGCACGACCTCGATCTCGGCGCGGGTAAAGTCACGCTCGGTGATGCCGTAGGCCTGGTGGAGCAGGCCCAGCACGTTGAGCTTGACCCGGTCGGACAGGTCTTTGTCCGCGATGGGGGTGGAGGCGATCAGCACGTTAAGGTTTTCGCCGGTGATGCCTTCGGGCAGTTTCTTTTCGTTCTGCTTGGCGGACAGGTGGGGCAGCAGGTCGGTGATGCAGAACACCGGGTCGCCCGGCTTTTCACCGATGCAGATGTCCACGCTGGTGCCGTCCGCGCGGCAGACGGTGCCGTGCAGCGCCAGCGGGATGGCCACCCACTGGTATTTGCGCACGCCGCCGTAGTAGTGGGTGCGGAAATAGCCGAAGTCCTTGTCCTCATACAGCGGCACGGGGCGCAAATCGAGCCGCGGGGCGTCGATGTGGGCGATGCCCAGGTGGAAGCCCTCCTCCATCGGTTTGGCGCCGATGGTGGCGGCGATCACGCACTTTTTGTGCTCGATGCGGTAGACTTTGTCGCCGGGGCGCAGCGCCATGCCGGGTTCAAACGGCTTGTAGCCGGCGTCCAGCAGCAGCCGTTCGCTGTAGGCCGCGGCTTCGCGCTCGGTCTTGGCGTTGTCCAAAAAGCGCTTGTACCCTTCGCAGAATTCCTGCGCGGCGGCCAGGCTGTCCGGCGCCGTGTCCGCCACGGTCTCGTTTTTGTACAGCAGCGCTTCCCATTCGTTTGCAGTTTTGTTTGCCATAGGTCTGTTTGTGCTTCCTTTCCTGTTTTAACTATCTATGTAGCGGCGGCAGCCCGCTTTATTCGGGCTGCGCGGCATAGATCTGCTTGTATTTTTCGTAGCTGGCGGTGATCTTTTGCACGTAGCGGCGCATCTGCGGGTAGGGGAATTCGTCCAGCTTTTCCCCGTCGGCGGAATAGGCCGGGTCGGCCAGCAGCTCCCCCACGGTGCCCAGCCCGCTGTGGTAGGCGGCGGCCGCCGTGGCCAGGTCGCTGTGCCGCAAAAGGCAGTAGGCCACAAAATAGCTGCCAAAGCGGATGTTGGTCTCGGGCTCGTACAGATCGTCGAAGGTCAGCGCCTCGGCGGGCGCGATGCGCGATTTGATCCAGTCGAAGGTATCTTCGGTGATCTGCATCAGGCCGCGCGCGCCCACGTCCGATTCGGCCCTGGGGTCAAAGTTGCTTTCGGTGCGGATAAAGGCGTAGAGCAAAAGCGGGTCCAGCTCGTATTTGCCGGCGTAGTATTCGACATATTCTTCGTAGCGGCGCGGGTATTCCATCTGTTGGAACTGTTTGCGCCCCGCAAAGGCCAGCGCCGCGCCCGCAACCAGCAGCAGCGCCAGCAGCAGGGCGGCCGGCCGCGCCAGGCGGCCGCGCGCACGTTTGGTGTTTCTTGCTTTTCCCATAAGCCTCCTTCCCGGCGGCCGACTAGGCAGCCCCCAGCTGTGAAAGTAACGCAAGCGCCCGCTCCTCCAGGCGCTGCGGGGTGGAATCGTTTTCCAGTACATAACGGGCGGCCCGGCGCAGGGTCTGTTCCGGCGTCTGCGCCCCCAGGCGGCGGCGCGCCATCTCCGGGCTGATGCCGTCCCGCGCGCAGAGGCGCGCCACGCTCTGCTCCTGCGGCGCGGCGACAAGCAGGAGGGCGTCGCACCGGCTTTGGAACGGGGTGCCCACAATGACCGCGCCGTCCACAAAGGCCAGCGCCGCGCCGGCAGCGCGCTGCTCCTGCAGCCAGGCGTCGATGCGGCGCAGGATCTCCGGGTGGGTGATGGCGTTCAGGCGGGCCGTGCCCTCCGGGGTGGCGAACGCGCGGTCGGCCAGCAGGCGGCGGCGCAGCGTGCCGTCCGCTTCTACAATATCAGAACCGAAGGCTTTTTGCAACCGGGCAAGGCAGGGCGAACCGGGCTGCAGCACGGCGCGCGATACCTCGTCCGCGTCGATGCACGGGAAGCCGCGGGCCGCATACAGCCGCGTGACGGTGGATTTGCCGCTGCCGGAGCGGCCGGTAATGCCGATCACACGCATGGTCACACCTCCACCACGCGGAACGCGGCCGCGCGCAGCAGCCGGTTGTACACGGCCATGGCCACGCCGTCGCTGCGCGGGCAGCGGGCGTACACGGTCTTGGCCCCGGCTTTGTCCAGCTCGCGCAGGGCGCTGAACAGGCGGTGCGCCTCCGACGCGCCGTCGCCGGCGGCCCCGTATTCTACGGCCGGCACGCCCAGGCCGGCCAGCGCCGCGCCCTCGCCGTCAAAGCAGAGGGCGAACACGCCGGGGCCGGCATGGGCTGCCACAAAGGCGCGGTATGCCTGCCAGCTGCCCTTGACGATGGTCACATCGGCCTTGGGGGCGTAGTGCTTGTACTTCATGCCGGGGGAGCGCGCCGTCTCGCCGGGGCGCAGCTTTTCCAAAATGGCGTGGGAGACGAACACCTCCTCGCCCAAAACGGCTTCCATCTGTTCCTTGGTGACGTAGCCGGGGCGCAGCAGCAGCGGGTGCTCGCCGGCCAGCGAGACCACGGTGGATTCGACCCCCACCGCGCTTTCGCCGCCGTCCAAGATCAGCGGCAGGCGGCCGTCCATATCGGCCAGGGTGTCGGCCGCGTTGGTGGGGCTGGGTTTGCCGGACAAATTGGCCGAAGGCGCGGCGAACGCCACGCCGGAGGCGCGGATGACCGCCTGCACCACCGGGTGGGACGGCATCCGCACGCCGACGGTATCCAGCCCGGCGCAGGTCACATCGGACACCTCCGGCCCGCGGGGCAGCACCATGGTCAGCGGGCCGGGCCAGAACGCCGCGGCCAGCTTTTGCGCGCGCGGCGGCACGCAGGCCACAATACCGGCAAGCATCTCCATGCCGCAGATATGCACGATCAGGGGGTTATCCTGCGGGCGGCCCTTGGCGGTAAAGATCTTTTTGACCGCCGCGCCGTTGCGGGCGTCGGCGGCGATGCCGTAGACCGTCTCGGTGGGCAGCGCCACCAGTTCGCCCCGGCGCAGCAGGTCGGCGGCCAGGGCGATGCTTTGTTCGTTGATGGGTAAAACTTGCGTTTGCATACAGGGCTTCTTTCTTGCAGTTTCCAAAATAGAGCCGGCGGGTTTACGCCCCGCCCTGGCGCTTGAGTTTTTCTTCCCGGTCAGCCAAAAGCAGCGGCTCGACCACCAGATCCAGCTCGCCGCGCAGCACCTCCTCCAGCTTATACAGCGTCAGACCGATGCGGTGGTCGGTCACGCGGCCCTGGGGGAAGTTATAGGTGCGGATGCGCTCGCTGCGGTCGCCGCTGCCCACCTGGGACTGGCGGCGGGCGTTGTATTCCTGGTCGTAGGCGGCCTGTTTCTGCTGCAAAAGGCGGCTGCGCAGCACCTTGAGCGCGCGGT
>CALWNS010000142.1 GCA_944382805.1 uncultured Gemmiger sp.
ATAAATCAAGGCTTTTTTCGTGGGTGTCAAAGGGTGCGCGATACATTTATCCTTTTCCCCCGGAAACGGCGTTCTAAATGCGTACAAACGCCCCAAATCCACCCAAAGGAGGAACCATGTCAGATAAACGCCACGCTGGCCCTTGTGAATGGTGACGATGTGAAAACCGTACAGGCAAACATGGGACACGCTACCGCCGCTTTCACCCTACAGCGGTACGTCCACGCAACCGAACAGATGAAGCGAGACAGCGCCAACAGAATGCAACGATTCTTTGAAGCCAACATCGAAAAAAAGGCATAAAAAACAGCCCGGCGGCTCGTAAAAAGCCCGCCGGGCTGTTGCTATTAAAAACAGGCAAAATAAGGGTAGTCCGTTCCAATAAGGGTAAAAATAAGGGTAGTAACCCGCTTTTAGATACATAAAACCCGCGTATCTTGCGCAGATACGCGGGTTTTCTTGGCAGGGGTAGAAGGACTCGAACCCTCGGCACGCGGTTTTGGAGACCGCTGCTCTACCAACTGAGCTATGCCCCTATAGAAAAACCCACAGTGCATAACGCTGTGGGTTTTGCGCTGGAGCTGATATCCAGATTTGAACTGGAGACCTCATCCTTACCAAGGATGCGCTCTACCGACTGAGCTATATCAGCAGGTGGCGACCCGAATCAGGCTCGAACTGACGACCTCTAGCGTGACAGGCTAGCGTTCTAACCAACTGAACTACCGGGCCAGACCAGCGCCGCAGCCCCTTGGCGGCTGCAACGTATGCTATTATAGCTTACGGCGGGGGCGGTTGTCAAGGGGGCGGCCCAATTTTTTTGAAACTTTTTGCAAAACAATGCCGCAGCGCGCTTTTTGCATTTTGCGCCCCGGCATGGTATGATAAAAGCAGGTTTTATACCGGCGCGCCCGTGCCCCGGGCGCGCCAAAACCAAAACAGAGCAACGAGGTGCCGACCATGGATTTTGAGACCTTAAAGCAGGAATGCCTTGCCTGCCGCCGCTGCGCGCTGTGCGAAACGCGCCGGAACGTGGTGTTTGGCCAGGGCGTGCCGGACGCCGAAGTGCTGTTCGTGGGCGAAGGCCCCGGCGCCAGCGAGGACGAGCAGGGCCTGCCCTTTGTGGGCCGCAGCGGCAAGCTGCTGGACAGCTATCTGGAGGCCATCGACCTTGCGCGCGACAAAAATATTTTTATCGCCAACATCGTCAAATGCCGCCCGCCGCAGAACCGCGACCCCCTGCCGGAGGAAAGCGCCGCCTGCATCCCCTGGCTGCGCCAGCAGTTCCAGCTGCTGCGCCCCAAGATCGTGGTCTGCCTGGGCCGTGTGGCCGCCCAGCAGCTGATCGAAAAAGGATTTTCGGTCACAAAGGACCACGGCAAGTTCTTTGATAAGCAGGGCACGCTGTTTATGGCCACGCTGCACCCGGCGGCCCTGCTGCGCAACCCCAACAACAAGCCGCTGGCGTTTGGCGACTTTGTCGCCCTGCGTGAAAAGATCCATGAAGTCTGCACCCACACCTACCCGGAAAACGCCTGAACGGCCGCCACGCGCACCCTGGCGCGGTTTTTGTGCATACTATGGCACAGAAACTGCTAAAAGGAGGCGCTTGCATGAAAACAATGCCTGTGGTCGATTTCTTTTTGGGGGCGCTTTCGCCCGCCGGCTTTACCGGCTGGTTCCGCCAGGCGGCCGAGGAGCCGGGCGCCACGCCGTGGCTGATCAAGGCGGGGCCGGGCTGCGGCAAATCGACGCTGATGCGCCGCCTGCTGGCCGATACCGCGGGGGCGTGCGCGCCGGGCGAGGCGTGCGAGCGGCTGCACTGTTCCAGCGACCCGGACAGCCTGGACGGCGTGCGCCTGCCCGGCGTGCACGCGCTGTTCCTGGACGCCACCGCGCCCCACACGCTGGACAGCAAGTACCCCGGCGCGGCCGAGCGCGTGGTAAGCCTGGACGATGCGCTGGACGCGGCGTATCTTTCCGCCCACCGGGCCGAGATCCTGGCCCTGGGCGCGCGCCATGCGGCGCTGATGCAGCAGGCGGCCGCCCACTGGGCGCTGGCCTGCGCGCTGCTGCAGCGCCGCCGCGCCCTGGCAGCCGCCGCGCTGGATACCGCCCGGCTGGAAGCTTTTGCCGCGCGGCTGGCCGCGCGCACCATGCCCCGCCGCCGCGGCGCAGCGCCGGGGGTGCAGCGCCACCGGCTGCTCAGCGCCCCGGCGCCGGGCCGGCTGGCGGTGCTTTCCTCCACCGTGCCAAAGCTTGCGCCCCGCACGCTGTACGCGCTGCAGGACCCCTGCGGAGCCGCGGCCGGCGCGGTGCTGAAGATCCTGGCCGAACACGCGCGCCAAAACGGCTACGGCGCGGTGCTCTGCCACTGTCCCACCGACCAGGCCGGCAAGCTGGACCACCTGTTCGTGCCCGAACTGGGCCTGGGGTTCGTCACGGCCAACGCCTGGCACCCTTTGCAGTTCCCGGGGCAAAAGAACATCCGCACCGGCCGCTTTGCGCGCCCCGGCGCTTTGGCCGAGCAGCGCGCGCTGCTGGCCTGGCAGCGCCGCACCGCCGCCGCGCTGGTGCAAAAGACCTGCGCCGTGCAGGCCATGGCCAAGGCCGTACACGACGAACTGGAACGCTACTATGTCCACGCGGCGGACTTTGCCGCCGTGGATGAGATCCGCCGGCGCATCGGGCGCGAACTGACCGCCGGCTGAACCCTGCCGGGAAAAACGGGCCGGCTGCCGCCATGGACCAGGAATACGACCGCAAAAACCAAACCGAAGAAACTCCGCTGGCTGCCGCGCTCTCGGTGCGGCGGCTGGTGGAGTTTTTGCTGCGCACCGGCAGCATCGACAGCCGCTTTACCGGCTTTGACCGCGCCAACGAGGGCGCGCGCCTGCACCGCCGCCTGC
>CALWNS010000143.1 GCA_944382805.1 uncultured Gemmiger sp.
TCCGCCTGATCAACGAAGCCGCGCCCAGCCAGAATATGCTGGCCCTGCGCAGCATGGAAGCGATGGAAAAGGTGGCGGACGGCAAGGCCACCAAGATCATCGTGCCCAGCGATATGCAGAACATGGCCGCCACCGTCAGCGCCATCAAGGCCCTGGCCGGCGATATGCCCGCCGCCAAGTAAGCGCCCCGCGCCGATACAAAACCGATACAAAAACCGCCCGCCCCCTGGCTTTGCGCCGGGGGGGCGGGCGTTCTTTTGCATCAAGCGGCGGGGCAGGGGAGTTTACACCATATAGGGCGTAAAGCGGTGCAGGTCGTCGATCTTGACCGTGCCCTCGTAGTAAGCGCCCTCCGGGCGGAACTCCTCCTTGCTCACGCTGCCGCGCGTGCGCAGGATGTCGGCCAGCGCCAGCTTGTCGTAGGGCAAAAGGATCTCGATCTGCCGCACGCGGTGGGCCATCAGCTCGTCCAGCCGCAGCAACAGTTCGTTCAGCCCCAGCCCGGTTTTGGCGCTGGTCAGCAGGACGCCGGGGTCGTAGGGCGCGGCGCCCGGCTTGTCGCACTTGTTGTATACCACAAGCTGCGGGATGTCCGCACAGCCCAGCGAATCCAGCACCTCGTCGGTCACGGCCAACTGGCCGGCGGCCTGCGGGTCGCTGGCGTCGGCCACCTTTACGATCACGTCGGCAAAGGCGGCTTCCTCCAGCGTGCTCTTGAACGCATCCACCAGGTGGTGCGGCAGCCGGCTGACAAAGCCGACCGTATCCACCAGCACCACGTTCAGCCCGCTGGGCAGCATCAGCTTGCGGGCCGTGGGGTCCAGCGTGGCGAACAGCATATCCGCCTCAAAGATCTCGGCGCCGCACAGCGCGTTCATCAGGCTGGATTTGCCCACGTTGGTGTAGCCTACCAGCGCGACCACCGGCACGTTGTTCTTGCGGCGGGCGCGGCGGGTCTCGCTGCGGCGCTTTTCCAGCTCCTTCAGCCGCCCTTCCAGGTGCTCGATGCGGTGGTGCAGGTGGCGGCGGTCCAGTTCCAGCTTGGTTTCGCCGGCCCCGCGGCGCGCGCCGCCACCGCCGGCCCCGCCGCCGCCCTGGCGGCTCAGGCTTTCGCCCAGGCCCTGCAGCCGCGGCAGCTGGTAGCGCAGCATGGCCAGTTCGGTCTGCAGCTTGCCCTCGTTGGTGGTGGCGCGGCTGCGGAAAATCTCCAGGATCAGCATGGTGCGGTCCAGCACCTCCACCTGCAGCGCGGCCGACAGGTTGCGGATCTGGCTGCCGGAAAGCTCGCCGTCAAAAATGGCTGCCTCCGCCCGCACATTGCTGCACACCAGCCGCGCTTCGGCCACCTTGCCCTCGCCCAGCATGGTGGCGGCTTCCGGCGCGCTGCGCTTTTGGGTCACGGCGGCCACTGCCGCCATGCCGTTTGCTTCGGCCAGGGCGGCCAGCTCGTTCAGGCTGCGCTCGGCGTCAAACTTGCCCTGGTCCAGGCTCAGCAGCACCACGCGGATCGGCTGCGGGCCTTCCGCCTCCTCCGGGGGGAAGGGGTCCAGCGCATCCGGCTCCCCGCCGTCCAGCAGCGGGCCGCCAAAATCTAGCGTAAACTCATCCATTGTTTTCTCCTTTGTCCACAGGGGGAAACCTTCGGTCGGTATCGGGCTTCAGCGCCGCGCGCCCAGCTTGCGCACAAGGCCCAGCGCCAGCTGCCACAGTTTGTGCAGCTGCGGGCGGTACAGCGAACAGTAAACGAACAAAATGGCGCCCACGCTGCCCAGCTTGAGCCAGAAATGCGCATAGAACACTACGCCGGCCCCCGCCGCGGCCAGCGCCAGCAAAAAGCCGGACACGGTGCGCGGGATGTTGGGGATGGTGCGGTAATAGATCTGGCCGGTCACGGTGCGGTACAAAAACATCACGGCGTTGCCGACGACCAGGGCCACCGCCGCGCCGGTCACCGCATAGGCGGGCACCAGCCACAGGCAGATCAGGATCTCGGCCAGCACGCCCAGCGCCACGCCGATGGTATCATGGTGCGGCCGCCGGGCAATGGAGTTCCCGTACACGGTGCCCTCCATCAAAATCAGGAACACCGCCGCCAGCATCATCAGCGGGAAGAAGCGCTGGCAGGCCGCCTTGCCCGGAAAAACCAGGAAGATGATGTCCTCGAACATGACCAGGCAGCAGAAAAAGGAAAAGATCAAAAAGTTGAGCAGGTCATGCACCCGGCCGATGCGCGCCTGTTCGGTGCGGTAGTGTGCGTACACATACGGCCCCCAGTAGGTCGAAAACCCGGCCTGCACCGTGGTGACCAGCAGCGAAAGCTGGTAGGCGAACGAGAACAGCCCCTGCTCGGTCGTGCCGCTGTAAACGGACAGGAAGGAAAGCGCGATGCTCTGGTACAGCGGCGTCAGCACCGCCGCCGGGGCCAGCGCGACGCTGTAGGGCACCATCTGGCGGTAGACCGCTTTGTAGGGCAGGCCGGGGGCTTTCAGCGGGGCTTTGGCCTTGTACCAGAACGCGGCCGCCACGCAGGCAAAACTGGCCACCGCCATGGCGATGAACACCCAGGTCCGGCGCGTAAAAAAGCCCGGCAGCAAAAACAGCAGGTTCAGGCACGCCTGCATCCACAGCGTTTCGGCCGTATAGGCGCGCACGTTGTTTTCCAGCCGCAGCAATACGTTCAGGTAGCGCACCAGCATATACAGCGCGGCGTTCAAAAACAAAAACGGCACCAGCACCGCGCCGCCGGCCCCCAGGCCGAACGCCGTGGCCAGCGGGCCGGCAAAAAACGCCGAGCCGACCAGCCCCGCCGCGGCGATCACCAGCAGCGAAAGCCGCGTGCAGGCCGCGAACATCGTGCGGCCGGTCGCGCCCGGCGGCGGTTCGCGGAAAAAGCGCAGCAGCCCCTGGTCCAGCCCCAGCATCCCCACGTTCATCAGCGAGGTGGTGTAGGCCATAAAGGCGGCCGGCACGGCGTAGCTGTCCGGCGGAAGGATGCCCTTTACGATCAGGGCCGCGCCGCTGATCAAAAAGCCCAGGTAGGTCGCTACCGAATATTTCATCAGGTTGCCCAAAAACGATTCCGGCTTTTTCGGCTCGGCCTGGGCGTTCCCCGGTTTGGATGGCTCAGCCATAGTCTCTCCTTTGCCCGGCGCGCGGGCGTTCAGCGTACATAGGGGCGGATGCGCTCGGTCATGGCCGCGATCTGCTCCGGCGGGATGTAGGCCTTGTCCACATAGCCGTAGATGCGCTGCGCAAACCCGGCCAGCGGGGGACAGAAGGCGAACACCCTGCGCGGCTCCCACTTGCGGCGGTACAGGAAATGCACCCCCCACAGCGCCAGATACTTCAGCAGGTTGAAATGCGGGGTAAAGCCTTCGCCCATCGGGGCGTCGCGCGGCGGCTCTTTGTACACGGTCTCCAGCAGGTCGGCCATGCGCAGGTACGCCGGGCGCGGGCTGGGGTCAAAGTAGCCTTCAATGACCGCCCGCTCGATGGGGAAGGGCGGGTCGCTCTCGGCCATGGCGGCGCAGAATTCCTCGTAGTTGGTCACGTAGCGCGCGCCCTTGTAGATCACCGGGTCGTACTCGTGTTCGATGGGCGCCGGGCGCAGGATATGGCAGCTTTTGCCCGCCATATAGACTTCGGCAATGGCGGTGCTCATCCAGATGGAGATCGAATCCGCCGCCACGATCCACTGCTTGACCGAATCGGCAAAGATCACATGGAAGTTGGGGCGCTTGCGGGCCAGCTCCTCCAGCGCGGGGCTGTTCCACTCGCTCGGGTGGCGGCGGTAGACCAGCTCCACCTCCGGGTGGTCGCCCAGGTAGGCGTCGAACCAGCGCAGCGTCTCGGCCATCGAGACGCGGTTGGTGGCGGCAAAGCCGCGGAAATCGGTGCCGGCCATGCGGGAAAGCTCGTCCACCTCCGCCTCCGACATACTGGCATAGCCAAAGCTGGAGATATACAGGTGCAGCCGCTTGTGCGGGTCCAGGCCGAACTCCTGGCACAGCGCGGCCTTGTCCTTAAAGTAACCGGCAAACTCCGGCCGCAGGAAATCCATCATCACCGCGCCGGTCACCGGCGTGTTTTTGGCCTCCATGCCGTGCGCCTGCAGGCGGGCCGCCGTGCGCTTGCCCCAGCAGGTCTGGATGCAGCGCTTGGCGTTGCCGTTCATGTTGAACCAGTCGCCCTCCTCCTGCGTGTCGGACAGCATCTGTTCCCAGTGCAGGTTCACGATCTTGTCGCAATGGCCGATGTTGTTGTATACATGGCTGTTGATGGCCTCGTTGTCGTACATACAGCTGGCCACCAGCACCTCCGGCTTGTCCTTTCCGAACAGGCGGCGGTACTTGGGGTCCAGCAGCTGGCGGATCTCCACCTTGTAGCCGCGGCGCTCCAGTTCCAGCTTGAGCAAAAGGTCGCTTTCGTATTCGCGCACCGTGTGCTCGTATAAGATCAGGAAATCCAGTGCCATTGCGTCTTAACTCCCATCAGGCCCCGGCGTCCGGGGCGTTCACATCGGCAAACAGTTCGCGCGTCCAGTCGGGCAGGCCGTAGCGCTCGTCCAGGTGGAACCC
Source organism: uncultured Gemmiger sp. (assembly GCA_944382805.1). Classification (GTDB taxonomy): domain Bacteria; phylum Bacillota; class Clostridia; order Oscillospirales; family Ruminococcaceae; genus Gemmiger. The sequence continues at coordinate 4,578 of CALWNS010000143.1, forward strand.
GTCAAAAAACTGTGTGTCATCATCGGTGATGCAGCTGCCGCTCCACTCGTAATCCAGCAGGGTCAGCCCGGTGTCCGCCTGCCAGCTTTGCAAAAGCGGCAGCACGGTGTTTTGCATCGCATCGTCAATGCCGTAGCGTTCGCACACTTCGGTGCGCACGTTTTCGGCCATCGGCGGCAGTACGATGGTCAGCGCCACGCCCTCGGCCTTGCAGCGCCGGGCCAGCTGTTCCAGGCGGGCCAGCTGTTCGCTGTTCACCGTCCAGTTTCGGCAACGGGCGTCGATCAGGGCGGGGTATTCGTACAGGCGGCGGTGCAGCGGCAGCGTGTTGCCTGCGTCGTCCAGGTAATCGGCCGGGCCCCAGTCGCCGGATTCGATGGTGTCCGGCGTGTTGCGCACCCAGTTCATGAACATGGTCAGGGCGTTTACGTTGTATTCCAGGTTCAGGCAGTAGGCCAGCGGGTTGGCGAGCGTCTGCTCCAGCGCCGAAAAGCGGTCGGTGTCATAGCCGGCGTTGACGGTGTAGAACGAAAGCTCAAACAGGATCTCCTCCACCTCATGCCCGGAGTCAAGCACAAAGTTGGCCAGGTCGATGCTCTCCCGCAGGCTGGCCCCGCCGAACGCCAGGTTCTGCCACGCCCGGCCGGAGGTCTTTTCCACAAGTTCCATATCAAAGTGCGCCAGGCGGCTGTCCCCAATGATCAGGCTGCGCCCCGGCGCCTGCTGGTAAGCGCGCACGCGCGCCACCGGCTGGCTGGAATCGCTCTGCGCTTTCAGGCCGAAGTAGTTGTTCGGCTCAAAAGCGATAAAGAACGCCAGCCACACATACACCGGGACCAGCACCAGAGCCAGCCGTTTCAGGATGTGTCCCATACAAAAAGCACCTTTCAGGTCGTTGAACAAAAATCAGGACCGCCGCTCAATAGCCGGCGTACATACCGAACCCGGCGCTGCCGCCAAAGCCGCCGCCCTGCAGGATATACCCCACCAGGATCATTGCGGCCAGCAGTTCGTACAAGGCCCAGCGCCGCGCGCGCGGCAGCGCGGCAAGCGCCTGTTCCGCGGGGGCGTTTTTGTGGGCAAAGCAGCGGCGCGCGTCCAGCCAGATGCCCAGCGCCAGGCCCAGGGCGGCAAACGCATAGTAGGCGGCCACCATCAGGCCGTTCGCATAAAAGCCGGTATAGGCCGCGCTGTAGCATTCGGCGGCAAAGCGCGCCGGGGCCAGCCCGCTGAACATTCCGCCCAGGTAGGCGAAGCAATCGCCCACGCTGCCGGGCGCGGCGCCCGAACCCATGCGGAAAAACACCATGCTCAGCACCCACAGCGCAAACACGCCGGCCCGCTTGGCCCACTGCACCCGCGCCGGGGCCTTGCGCTTGGGTTTGCCCAGGCGGCGGTGCAAAAGCTCTTCGCCCACGCGGTACAGCCCCTGCAAAAGCCCCCAGACCACGAACGGCAGCGTGCTGCCGTGCCAAAAGCCGGACACCAGGAACACGGCCAGCACGCAGACCTCCGGCGGCAGGCGGCGCAGCCGGCCACCGGTCAGGCGCTCGGTATCGGCCCAGGCCAGCGGCATGAACAGGTAATCCTGCAGCCAGGAGGAAAGGCTGATATGCCAGCGGCTCCAAAACCCGGAAAAGTTGGTGGCAAAAAACGGCGTTTTGAAGTTTTCCGGCAGTTCCAGCCCCAGCAGAAGGCCGGTGGCGCGGGCCAGCTCGGAATAGCCGCTGAAGTTGAAGTACAGCTGGAAGGTGTAGAACAGCGCCGCCAGCAGCCGCATCGGCCCGCCGTAGCTCTGCCATGCGCCGAACACCGTGTCCACCAGCACGCCCAGCACATCGGACACGGCCACCGTCTTGAACAGCCCCAGCGCATACAGCCGCAGCGCGCGCACGGTGCGCGGCGCGTCAAAGCGGTGTTCCGCCGTCAGCTGCGGGAGCAGCTGCGCGGCGCGGGGGATGGGGCCCTGCGTCACCGTGGCGAAAAAGGTCAAGAACAGCGCGTACCGCCAGGGGCTTTTTTCCACCGGGCAGTCGCCGCGCGCGGCATCGATCAGGTAGGCGATGGCCGCGAACGTGTAAAAGCTGATGCCCAGCGGCATCACGATGGAAAACGGCAGCGCCAGCGCCGTTTCCAGAAAGCCGAAATACTTAAAAAACGCCAGGATCGCCAGGCTGCCCGTAACGCCCAGGCGCAAAAAGGCTTTTTTGTGCGCGCCGCCGCGCCAGGCAACGCCGCGCCCGCACAGGTAGGTAAAGGCGCAGATGCCCAGCGTGACGGGCAGGTACCACAGGGCGTCCATCGCCAGCGAAGCCAGCGCGTAAAACACCCAGGAGGCCGCCAGTAAAAACGGCGGCTGCGCGCGCCGGGGCAGGTGCAGGTACACGGCGGCAGCCACCGCCAAAAAGAAAAGATACTGGATGCTTTGCAGGCCCACGCGGGGTCCTCCCTTCGGGTGCGCGGGCCAAAGCCCACACTAAATCACTCTATTATACCTCTTTTAGCCCGCCGTGTAAAGCAAACGGGCGGCAAAAGGGGAAAGAGGGGCGGCAAAAAGCCGCGCCTGTCTATTTGCACGAATTTTACGTGCAAACAAAAGGAATTCTGTTGAAATTTATGGCCGAACGCGCTACAATAGAACCAAGATCAACGGCCCGGTCGCCGCCCGGGCGGAAACGAGGTATGTTATGGAGAACTACAACCCGCTGCTGGTGGGCAACGAAAGCCCCGCCAAGTACATCACCATCGGCGAAGTCATGCTGCGCCTGACCCCGCCCAACTATGAAAAGATCCGCATGGCCACCAGCTTCGAGGCCAGCTACGGCGGCAGCGAGGCCAACATCGCCCTGGCGCTGGCCAACCTGGGGGTGGACAGCACCTTCTTCAGCGTGGTGCCCAACAACTCCCTGGGCAAAAGCGCGGTCCGCTGGCTGCGCTCCAACGACGTCCACTGCACGCCGATGATCCTCTCTACGCCGGAGGAAACCCCCACCCACCGCCTGGGTACTTATTATCTCGAGACCGGCTACGGCATCCGCCCCAGCAAGGTCACCTACGACCGCAAGCACAGCGCCTTTACCGAGTACGACCTGAACAAGGTGGATGTGGAGGCCCTGCTCGACGGGTTCGACTGGCTGCACCTTTCGGGCATTACGCCCGCCTTGGGCGACAGCTGCGCGTTCTTTGTGCTGCGCTGCCTGGAGGCCGCCAAGAAAAAAGGCCTGACCGTCAGCTTTGACGGCAACTTCCGCAGCCGCCTGTGGACCTGGGAGGCCGCGCGCGATTACTGCACCAAGTGCCTGCCCTATGTCGATGTGCTGTTCGGCATCGAGCCGTACCACCTGTGGAAGGACGAGGAGGACCACAGCAAGGGCGACTGGAAGGACGGCGTGCCCCTGCAGCCCAGTTACGAGGAACAGGACGAGGTGTTCGGGCATTTTATCGAGCGGTACCCCAACATCAAGTGCCTGGCCCGCCATGTGCGCTATGCGCATTCCGGCTCCGAGAACAGCCTGAAAGCCTATATGTGGTACGAAGGCCACACCTTCGAAAGCAAGCTGTTCACCTTCAACATCCTGGACCGCGTGGGCGGCGGCGATGCGTTTGCCAGCGGGCTGATCTACGCCATGATGCACGGCTATAAACCGATGGATATGGTCAACTTTGCCGTGGCGTCCAGCGCCATCAAGCACACCATCCACGGCGACGCCAACATCACCGACGATGTGCAGAGCATCCGCAACCTGATGAACATGAACTACGATATCAAGCGGTAACGCCCGCCTCTTGCCGCCCCCGGCACAAAATCGCCCCCGCCTGTTGAGCAGGCAGGGGCGATTTTATATGTCCGTATATCCGCCGGGGCGGGGTACGGCGTTACTCTTCGTTGCCGCTTTCGTCCCGCTGGCGGCGGGTCTTTTCTTTGGCGTCGCCGTCCTTGTCCGTTTCCGGCTCGGGCACCAATTTGTGTACCATGGCCCACAGGATCTTGCGGTCCTCGATGGTCTGTACGTCAAAGTGCAGGCCGCACACCTCCACCGAAGGCGTGGTCCCGTCCTCCGGGATGGAGGGCAGGCAGCTCAAAATCAGGCCGGCCACCGTGTCGTATTCGCGGTCCTCCGGCAGTTCAAAATCCAGCGCCTCGGCAAATTCGTCCACCCGCATCGAGCCGGCCACGCGCCAGATGCCGGCGCCCATCTCGGTCAGCTCCTGCGGTTCGGCCGGGTCAAACTCGTCAAAAATATCGCCCACGATCTCTTCCAGCAGGTCCTCGATGGTCACCACGCCGGCCGTGCCGCCATATTCGTCCACCACCACGGCCAGGTGCTGTTTCTGCGCCTGCATATCCTTGAACAGCTGGTCGGCGTGTACGCTCTCCGGCACAAAATAGGCCGGGCGCAGCAGTTCTTTCAGCGGGCGGGGGCTTTCCTCCTGCAGGTTGAGCAGGAAATCGCGCGCGTTCAAAATGCCGCAGATATCGTTGACATCGTCCTCATACACGGGGTAGCGGCTCAGGCCGGTCTCCCGGATGGCCTTGATGATCTCCTCCGGGTCTTCGTCCAGCGAGAAAGCGGTCACATCCGTCTCCGGCGTCATGGCGGAGCTGGCGGTCATGTCGTTAAAGTCGAACACGTTCTCGATCCATTCCTGCTCGTCCTGGTCGATGGTGCCCTGCTCGCCGCTGCTCTCCACCATCAGGCGCAGGTCCTCCTCGCTGGCGGCGTCCTCGGAGGTCTCCACCTTCATGCCCAGCAGGCGCAGCGTGCCGTTGGTGCAGACGTTCAGCAGGATAAACATCGGCTTAAAGATCACGACCATCACCTTGAGCACATACAGCGCCGGCACGGCAAAGGTCATCGGCTTTTGCATGGCGATGCGCTTGGGCACCATTTCGCCGAACGCGATGGAGAAGAACGAGATGATCACGGTCACCACCACGGTCGAGATCACCGAAGCCACGCCGGCCGGGATGGGCAGGCGCAGCGTTTCCAGCATGAGGGTATCCAGGTAGCCGGAAAAGTTCTCGGTACCGAACGCGGCCGAAAGGAAGCCGGACAGCGTGATGGCGACCTGGATGCCGGACAAAAAGGTGTTGGGGTTTTCTACAACTTTCAGCAGTGCGGCGGCGGTCTTGTCGCCGTCCTCCGCTTTTTTGGAAAGCTTGATCTGGTTCAGGGACAAAAACGCGATCTCGGAACCGGCAAAAAACGCGTTGAGCAGGATAAATACGACCTGCAAAAGAATTTGTGAAACTAGACTGGGCAAGTAAAGACACTCCTTATCATCTTTAAGTATTTAAGGCATCTTCGGGCCGGGCGCCGCGCAAAGCCGGGCGGCGTCCGGGTTTGTATGGCAAAAAGGACGAAACGGGCCGGCGCGCCGGCCATACGCAGCAAAAAAAGGCAGAGCCGGTACCGGTGCGGTACGGCTTTGCCTCTTTATTTATTCACGCTGCTTCATTTTTCGTCGCGGATTACTACTGTCACCGTCGGCGTTCATGGCAATGAAGTTCCTTTCGTTTTGGTCAATAAATATATCTGCCGCAAGCGGCAGGCTGCGTAACGCTTATAAATATACAGCGCCGGCGCCCTTTTGTCAAGGGGGAAAGACACGGTTGCGCGTTCCGGGTTGAAAATCCGCGCCCAATCGGGTATACTATTTTGTAATATTATGGGAAACCGCGCCGGCATACCGCCGCGCGCTTGGCACAAAGGAGCTTTGCTTATGTCTCATACCGTACTTGTCACCGGCGCCGACGGCTTTATCGGCAGCCATTTGGCCGAAGAACTTGTCAAGCGCGGCGAAAAAGTCCGCGCGTTCTGCCTGTACAACTCGTTCGGCTCGCTGGGCTGGATCGACACCCTGCCGGCCGAGATCAAAAACGAGATGGAAATCTTTATGGGCGACGTGCGTGACCCCAACGGCGTGCGCACCGCCATGCGCGGGCAGGAGCGCGTGTTCCATCTGGCCGCGCTCATCGCCATCCCGTTTTCCTACCACAGCCCGGACAGCTATGTCGATACCAACATCAAGGGCACGCTCAATGTGCTCAACGCCGCGCGGGAACTGGGCACCCGGCGCGTGATGGTCACCTCTACCAGCGAGGTGTACGGCACCGCGCAGTATGTGCCCATCGACGAAAAGCATCCCTTCCAGGGGCAAAGCCCCTATTCGGCCACCAAGATCGGCGCCGACCGCCTGGCCGAAAGCTTCTACCGCAGCTTCGATCTGCCGGTCACCATCGTGCGGCCGTTCAACACCTACGGCCCGCGCCAGTCCGGCCGCGCCATCATCCCCACCATCATCACCCAGCTGCTGGCCGGCCAGACCGAGATCAAGCTTGGCAGCCTGACCCCCACGCGGGACTTTAACTACGTCAAGGATACCGCCGCCGGCTTTATGGCCATTGCGGACTGCGACGCCGCCATCGGCCGCGAGCTGAACATCGCCACCGGGGTGGAACATTCCATTGGGGACCTGGCCAACGAGCTGATCGCCCAGATCAACCCGGCGGCCCGCATCGTGTGCGAAGGCGAGCGCCTGCGCCCGGAAAAGAGCGAGGTCAACCGCCTGCTGGGCGACGCGACCCAGCTGCGCGCGCTGACCGGCTGGGCGCCGCAGTATACCTTTGCCCAGGGCCTGCAGGAGACCATCGCGTTCCTGCGCAACAACCTGGACGAATACAACGGGGGGCAGTACATCCTGTGACGGCGGGGGATAAACAGGGCTTTTGGGCCCGGCTTGACCCCAAGCGCCGCGCCGCCCTGGGCTGGGGGCTGGCGCTGGCGCTGGCCGCCGCGGCCGGCGTGGCGTGGTCCTATTGCTGGCGGGTGTTCTTTTACCTTGACAGCCGTTTCCCGGCTGCGTACACCACGCTGGGCTGCGTTGCGT
>CALWNS010000144.1 GCA_944382805.1 uncultured Gemmiger sp.
GCGCCCTTTTTGAAAATAACCGCTTCAAAAAGGGCGCCACATGGTTCCGAATTTGCCAATCGCCGAAAAAAGGGGGTTCGAATCCCACCAGTTAGGGGGAAACAGCGGTTGGCATCTATGGAATCATTCGTGAATTTTCGAGCTTAAAAAGCCCGGAAACGGTTGATGCCACTGGCTTTTCGCCAGTGGCATCTATACCGTTTTGATTTTATGGTGCACCATCGGGGACTCGAACCCAGGACCCACTGATTAAGAGTCAGTTGCTCTACCAGCTGAGCTAATGGTGCCTATACAATTTTCCGTTACGATACACGGCCCGCGCCGGCTGGCATTGCCTGTGATCGCAACGGAAAAATTATAGCATGAAGCCTATGAAATGTCAACAATTTCTTCTCTGCGCGCGGCAGCGTCCTCGGCCTTAGGGGGTGCCGCTTCGGTGCGGCCGTGCTGGCGATGCTCTGCCGCTGGATGGTGACCCTGGCGCTGCGGCCTACGGCCCAGGCGTGGCGCAAACAGCGGGAGTTCATTGCCGCGGCCGGCCACGAGCTGCGCAGCCCGCTGACCGTGCTCAAAGCCAGCCTGCAGGCGGCCCAAGCCCCGCAGACGGCGGCCTGGGCGCCGCAGTTCCTGCGCAGCGCATCGGCCGAGGGGGCCCGCCTGGCGCGCCTGACCGACGATCTGCTGATCCGGGCCGGGATGCCGGCGTGCTGCGCACGGCGCTGGGCAAAGTGCCGCTGGATACCTTCCTGATCGAATTATACGAACGCTATACCCCTGTGGCCGCGGCGCAGGGGCGCGCGCTGACGCTGGAACTGCCGGAGCAGCCGCTGCCGGCCATATACGCCGATGCGCAGCGGCTGGAACAGCTGTTTGCCGTTCTGCTGGGCAATGCGTTCGACCACACCCCGCCGGGGACGCCGGTCGAACTGTGCGCCGAGATGTGCCGCGGCGGAAAAAGGGAGGTGCGCGTGCTGGTCATCGACCACGGGCCGGGTGTGCCCCAGGCGGACAAAGCGCGCATATTTGACCGCTTCGCGCGCGGGGACAGCAGCCGCACCGACAAAACGCACCTGGGCCTTGGCCTGGCCGTTGCGGCCGAGATCGCCGCATTGCACGGCGCCGCGCTGCGCGTACAGGACACACCGGGCGGCGGCGCGACCTTCGCGCTGCTGTGGCCGCTGCCCGAAAAAACTGATTGACCCAACAAAAAAGCCGCCCGCGGGCGGCTTTTTTGTTGGGTCAGGTGCGTGCGCTGGTGCGCGGCGGTCAATAGTTCCAGATGTTGTTTTCCAGCCCGCGCAGCCGTGCGCGGAAGTCGGCTACAAGGGCCGGCGTGTTTTCCCCGTCCGGGAAAGAGATCATGTAATCCTCCCCGGCCTGGTGGAAGCTTACCGTGCCGGCCAGGCCGGCCATTTCGGCTACTTTGATAAGAGAATGAAAGTCGTATTCTTTGGAGCTGATCATAAGGTTCACGGCAAACACGTCCTTTAAGAAAGTATTCGGCTTTTGTCAGCATACCACAATTCCGGCCGGGTTGCAACCCGCCGTGCGGCATAGGGGCGGGGAATGGACGTCACCTTGTGCTGGGCGGTTCCTGCCCGGCGCTTTCCAGCGCCAGCAGCGCGGCTTTCCGTTCCAGGCCGCCGGCGTACCCGGTCAGTGCGCCGTTCGTGCCAACGACGCGGTGGCAGGGCACGAGCAGCGAGATCCTGTTGCGGCCCACAGCGCTGCCAACGGCCCGGGCGGACAGCCGCGCCATACCTCGCCGGGCCGCCAGCTGCCGGGCAATCTCGCCATAACTCCGCGTCTGCCCATAAGGAATGGTACAAAGGAGCGCCCACACCTCGTTCTGAAAAGGCGTGTCGGTAAAATGCAGCGGGACGGAAACGGTCGGCTCCTGCCCGCTAAAATACGCATCGAGCCAGCGCGTGGCCGTTTCCAGCGCCGGAACGGAGCCGGCTTGGTGTGCATCGTCCAGGCCGCAGGCAAAATATTTCTGCCCTTCGAACCATAGCCCGGTCAGGCCAAGCTCGTCGGCTGCCAAAAGGATATCGCCAAGCGGCGAGCGGTAACGGTCTGTGTATTGCATGGGATCCTCCTTTGTCTGCCTGCCATCCGGCGCGGTTGCCTATTCGGGTGTGCGCGTTGCCCGCTTTTTGGCTTTTGCGGCCTTGGGTGCAGGGTCGCTCAGCTCCGGGAGCGCGCCGCCCGCGACCGCCCAAAGATACAAACTGGCTACGCTGCCGCAGGGGCTGAACCGCCGGCGGTATTTTTCGAACAGTTTCCGGTCGATCTTCCTGTGGCGGTAGACCATGCGCAGCCCGCGCTGGATGGCCAGGTCGTCGTAGCTGAGGATATCCGGGCGCTGCAGGCAGAAGAGCAGGAGCATCTCCGCCGTCCATACGCCGATCCCCTTGAGCGAGACAAGCGCCCGGATGGCTTCGGCATCGGGCAGGCAGGGGATCGACTGCAGGGGAAATTCCCCGCTGTGGACCTTCCGGGCAAAGTCCCGGATGTATTCGGCTTTGCGTAAGCTGATGCCCAGCGCCTGCAGGTCCGGCAGCGGCAAGGCCAAAATGCTTTCGGCATCGACGGCGCCCAGCTGCGCCTGCATCCTGGCCCAGATGGTGGCCTGCGCTTTGGTGGAGATCTGCTGGCCTACGATGTGGTGAACAACACTGGAAAAAAGGTCTGCGTCCACCGCGCGCTCCACGTGGCCGATCCGATCGATCACCGCGCCCAGCACACGATCCTTTGCCTTTAAGTATTCGGTCTCTTTTACGCCGTACTGGAATACCAATCCGAGGCCCTCCTTTTGTTTGCGGGGTAAAACGGCGGCGCGGGCCGCCTTACTGGCTGCGCTGATGGTCGATCTGGTACTCGTAAGGGCTTTTGCCGAACTTCTTTTTGAAGGTGGTAGAGAAATAACTCAAAGAAGAAAAACCGACCTTTTCCGCGATCTCATATACCTTGCTGTCGGTCTGTTCCAGCAGCTGGACCGCGTGTTTCATGCGCAGGTTGTTCAAGTATGCTACGTAGTTGACGCCGGTCTCGCGGCGGAATACACGGCTGAAATGCTCCGGGCTGAAGCCCGCCTGTTCGGCGATCTCGGCCAGCGTGAGACGCTCGGCATGGTGGCGTTCCATATATTCGATGGCTTTGCGCACAG
>CALWNS010000145.1 GCA_944382805.1 uncultured Gemmiger sp.
TACCTGGACGAAAGCCTGCGCCGGTTCGACACGGTGTTCCCCGCCGCCGGCACGCCGCGCAGCGCCGTGCGCCTGGGCGTGCCGGAACTGGAAGCCAGCGTGCAGAACTTTGCCGGCTGGGTGCAGGTGGGCAAACTGCCGGGGTCAACTTTCGGCAATGCCGAAGAAATACTTGTTTAAGCGCAGCTTGTTTTCCTCGTACAGGCCCAGCTGCTTGTACAGGTCCTTGTAATAGGCCGAAAGTTCCCACCGCGTGGCCAGCGCCTTGACCGGGTTCAGGTTATGCACCAGGCTCTGCGGGTTCTGCACATAGTTGTAGATGGGGGTGGACAGGGCGTAAAAGCTTTCGGCATAGCGGATGTAGCTGAGGTTGAAGTAAAAGTCCTCGCTGTAGTCCAGCTCTTCGCTGCACACAACGTCCGGGTGGGCCTGCACCAGGGCGGTGCGGTAGAGCTTATTCCACATCACGCCGTAGTAAAAGCTGGCCGGCTCCTGCATCAGGCCGTAAGCGAACTCGGCCTTGGTCAGCGGGCCTTCCATCAAAAAGCCGAAGGTCTGCACCCGCGTGCGCATCCCAAAGCCGGGGTCGCTTTCGCCGGCGCGGCGAGCCGGGCGTTCGCGCCCGCGCGGGGGTTCCACGCGGTTGTAGTGGGCGATGACCATGTCCGCCCCATAGCGCTGCGCGCGGTCCACCAGCAGTTCGGTGGCGTAGGGCTGCACGGTATCATCGGCGTCCACAAATTGCAGGTATTCGCCCCTGGCCGCGCGCATCCCCAGGTTGCGCGTGGCCGACACCCCGCTGTTCGCCTTGTCGATCAGGGTGATGCGCCCGTCCACCTGGGCGAACATACGGCACACCTCCAGGCTGACGTCCCGGCTGCCGTCGTTGAGCAGCAGGATCTGCAGGTGGGGGTAGGTCTGGCGGCGGATGCTTTCCACACAGCGGGCGATATGATCCTTGGCGTTATAGATCGGCACGATCACGCTGACCAGCGGCGTTTGGTCCATGGGGGTCTCCTCCTTTGCGGCAAACGGCGGGAAATTCTTTGCTTCCAAGATACCACAAAACGCCCGGCAATACAATCCGTTCCGCCGCGCCCTTTGTAAAAATGGCACAGGGCGGGCGATGCATTGCGGAAAAGTTTCATAAAAATGTTACAAAGAACCCCCGCCCGGCCGTTTGTATGCCGGGCGGGGGTGTGCTATAGTTAAAGCAGCATACGGCCGGCGGAGCCGGCCGGACAGGAAATGGAGCGCCGCTTTATGAAACAGAATATCAAGATCTCCGGCTTTGCGGACGAGATCAGCCAGGATTTTGACGCCCAGCTGAAAACCGTGACTGCGCTGGGGATGCGCTACATCTCGCTGCGTTCGGCCGACGGCAAAAACGTGGCCGACTACACCGCCGCCGAAGCGGGGCAAAAGCTGCTGCCGCGCCTGCGGGCATACGGCGTGGGCGTTTCTTCGCTGGGGTCGCCCATCGGCAAGATCCCGGTGGAGGACGAGGCCGCCTTTGCGCAGGACTGCCAAAAGCTGGAGGAGCTGTGCAAAATGTGCGGGGTGCTTGGCTGCCGCTACATCCGCATTTTCAGCTTTTACATCCCGCAGGGCGCGGACCCCGAACGCTACGGCGGCACGGTCCTGGCCAAGCTGCGCCGCTACGACGCCATTGCGCAGGCGCACGGCGTGGTGCTGCTGCACGAAAACGAAAAAGGCATTTACGGCGACACCGGCGCGCGCTGCAAAAAGATCTTTGACGCGCTGGCCAGCCCGCATTTCCGCGCGGCGTTCGACTTTGCCAACTTTGTGCAGTGCGGCGAGGACCCCGCCGCCTGCTGGGACCTGCTGGCCCCGTACATCGAGTACATCCACATCAAGGACGCCGTGACCGCCGGCAAGGAGAACGTGCTGTGCGGCGAAGGCGAAGGCAAGATCGCCCCGCTGCTGGCCCGCGCCATCCGGCAGGAGGGGTACGAGGGCTTTTTGACGCTGGAGCCGCACCTGGTAGTGTTTGAATCGCTGGGCGCGCTGGAGGCGGAACAGGCGCAGCACGTGACCCGCAACAACAAGGCCAAAGACGGCGCGGAAGGCTACGCCATGCAGTACCGCGCGCTGTGTAAAATTTTGGACGGCATCTGAAGCCCGCACACAGACGAAAGGAGCGTTTGTATGGAAAAAGTCAGGCTTGGCATCATTGGCATCGGCGCCCAGGGCGGCGCCTACGCCGGCTTTTTGACCGGGCAGGGCGGTATGCCCGGTATGCCGCCGGCCCCGGCCCCCGAACACATGGCGCTGGGCGCGCTGTGCGACATTGACCCCGAAAAGGAAAAGCTGTGCAAAGAGAAATACCCCGGTTTCCCGTTTTTTAAGGATTGGCGGGAGATGGTCGGCTCGGGCACGGTGGACGCCGTGGTCACCACGGTGCCGCACTACCTGCACCACGAGATCGCCATCTACTGCCTGGAGCATGGCATGAACGTGCTGGTGGAAAAGCCGGCCGGCGTGCGTGCCAAGGACGTGGCGGCCATGAACCAATGCGCGGCCGCCCACCCGGACGTTGCGTTCGGCATCATGTTCAACCAGCGCACCAACAAGCTGTACCAGAAGATCCGGCAGATCGTGGCTTCCGGCGAACTGGGCGAGGTGCGCCGCTCCAACTGGATCATCAACACCTGGTGGCGGCCGGACAGCTATTACCGCCAGAGCGCCTGGCGCGCCACCTGGGGCGGCGAGGGCGGCGGCGTGCTGGTCAACCAGGCCCCGCACCAGCTGGACCTGTGGCAGTGGATCTGCGGCGTGCCCAAGACCGTATACGCCAAGTGCCTGTGCGGCTGCCACCGGCAGATCGCGGTGGAAAACGACGTGACCATCCTGACCACCTACGAAAACGGCGCGACCGGCAGCTTTATCACCTGCACGCACGACGCCATTGGCACCGACCGGCTGGAAATCGACCTGGACAAGGGCAAGATCGTGGTGGAGGATTCCAAAAAAGCCAAGATCTACCGCATGAAAAAGAGCGAAGCCGAAATGAACGCGACCATGAGCATGATGGAGGTGGCCATGCTCACGATGGGCAACGCCGCCGGCGGCGGCCTGTACGAGGTCGAGGAGTTCGAGAACACCGACGGCTGGGGCGTGCAGCACGTGACCGTCATGGAGGACTTTGCCCGCCATATCCTGACCGGCAGCCCGCTGCTGGCCCCGGGTTCGGACGGCATCCACGGCGTGAACCTGGCCAACGCGGCCCAGCTTTCCAGCTGGCTGGGCAAGGAGGTGGAAAACCCCGTAGACCCCGAACTGTATGCGGCGGAACTGAACAAACGCATTGCGGCCGAGGGCAAGTTCCCCCTGCGCGCATAAAGCGCCCGGCCCGGAAAGGAGCATGATCGCTATGAAAAAAGGTTTGATCGGCGTACAGATGAGCACCATCGCGCCCAGCAAAATGCCCCGCTTCGACGCTTTTGAGTCGATGCAGAAACTGACCGACCTGGGCTTCCACTGCGTCGAGATCTCGCAGGTGCCCATGACGGCCGAAAACGTGGCGGGCTTCCGCAAAGCGGTGGAGGAGCTGGGCATGAAGGTGTCCTCCTGCACGGCGGCGGTTTCGCCCATGATGCCCGGTATGCCGGGCGAGTACCTGTCCGACCCGGACGATTTCAAAAAGATCGTGGAGGACTGCCGCACGCTGCGCTGCGATATGCTGCGCATCGGGATGCTGCCCATGACCTGCATGGGCAGCCGCCAGAAAGCGGTGGACTTTGCCAAAGAAGCGGACGAGATGGCCGCCCGGCTCAAAGAGGAGGGCATCGACCTGTACTACCACAACCACCATGTGGAGTTTACCCGCTACGACGGCAAATACCTGCTGGACATCCTGCGCGACAGCACCCAAAACATCGGCTTTGAGCTGGACACGCACTGGATCCACCGCGGCGGCGAGGAGCCGGTCTCCTTTATCAAAAAATACGCCGGGCGCATCCGGCTGCTGCACCTGAAGGACTACCGCATCGGGGAGGTCAAAATGCCGCAAGGCCCGTTTGACGCCAAGGCGTTCATGGAGGCGTTCAACGGCATCGTGCAGTTCGCCGAGGTGGGCGAGGGCACGCTGCCCATCAAGGACTGCATCGAAGCCGGGCTGGCGGGCGGCAGCGAGTATTTCCTGATCGAACAGGACGAATGCTACGGCCGCGACCCGTTCGAAAGCCTGCGCATCAGCCGCGACAACCTGATCGGGATGGGGTACGCGGACTGGTTCGACGTGTAAACCGAAACAAACAGCGCCGCGGCGCCTGCGTTTTTGCAGGCGCCGCGGCGCATCGTTTGAAAAGGGCAATTGGCGGCGGTCGCAAAATAGGCGGCCTGGGCGGCAGCCGTAGGTCGTAGGGGACGATGCTTGCATCGTCCCGGGGGCGCGGCGGCTGCGGCAGGGTTCCGCGGAACGGTCAAGACCGTTCCCTACAAATGATTTTTATGTCCGTCACCGTTCCGTAGAATGTTTGCCTTGCATTGTAGGGCGGGCGATTTCGCCCGCCGCACCTTGGAAAAAATCAAAAAACGGGGGACGCCGATATTTTTGGAAAATACATCGGTGCGGCGGGCGTGAACGCCCGCCCTACACATGGGGGTCACGTTCGCCACAAATATGGGCCTGCGCGGTACCCGTGCCCTGTAGGCCCAGCGCAAAAATTTTGCCGCATATTGCCTCCCTTGTCAAAGGGAGGTGTCGCGGCCGCAGGCCGTGACGGAGGGATTGCGCTGCCTTGAACTGCCGTTGATGGACGACAGTTTACCCAAACGCAATCCCCCAGTCTGCGGCTTGCGCCGCATCCAGCCCCCTTTGACAAGGGGGCCTATAGCTCCCCCCTTTTTAATCGTCCGAATCAAGCTTGAGCACGGCGGTAAAGGCTTCGCTGGGCAGGGTCACGCTGCCGAGTTTGCGCATCTTCTTTTTGCCGGCCTTCTGCTTTTCCAGCAGCTTCTTTTTGCGGGTGATGTCGCCGCCGTAGCACTTGGCCAGCACGTCCTTGCGCATGGCCTTGACCGTTTCGCGCGCAATGATCTTGCCGCCCACGGCCGCCTGCACCGGGATCTCGAACAGGGCGCGGGGGATGTTCTCTTTCAGCTTTTCGCAGATGCGGCGGCCCTTGGCGTAGGCGTTGTCGGCAAACACGATCATGGAAAGCGCGTCCACCGGCTCGCCGTTGAGCAAAAAGTCCAGTTTGACCAGGTTGGAGGTATGCCAGTCCTCCCATTCGTAGTCATAGCTGGCGTAGCCGCGGCTGCGGCTCTTGATCGCGTCAAAGAAATCGTAGACGATCTCGCCCAGCGGGATCTGGTAGTGCAGGTCCACACGCGTTTCGTCCAGGTACTTCATATCGACCAGCACGCCGCGCTTTTGCTGGCACAGGTCCATCAGCGGGCCGACGTAGTCGTTGGGCGTGTAGATATGGGCGTTGACGAACGGCTCTTCGGCCTTCTGGATGCGGGTGGGGTCCGGGTAGGCCGAAGGGTTGTCGATGATCTGCACCGTGCCGTCGGTCAGCGTCAGGCGGTACTGCACGCCGGGCGTGGTGGTGATCAGGTCCAGGTCGAACTCCCGCTCCAGCCGCTCGGTGATGATCTCCATGTGCAAGAGCCCCAGAAACCCGCAGCGGAAGCCGAAGCCCAGCGCGGCCGAAGTTTCCGGCTCAAAGCTCAGCGAAGCGTCGTTGAGCTGCAGTTTTTCCAGCGCGTCTTTCAAATCGGGGTAGTCGGCGCCGTCCGCCGGGTAGATGCCGCAGAACACCATCGGCGTCACTTTGCGGAAGCCGGGCAGCGGTTCGGCGGTGGGGTTTTGGGCCAGCGTGACCGTATCGCCCACGCGGGTGTCGCGCACCGTCTTGATGCTGGCGGTCAGGTAGCCGACCTCGCCGGCCTGCAGGCAGTCGCACGGGGCCAGGGCGGTCGCGCCCATGCGGCCGACCTCCACCAGCTGGAACTGCGCGCCGGTGCTCATCAGGCGGATGGTATCGCCGGGGCGCACCGTGCCTTCGAACACGCGCACATACACGATCACGCCCTTGTAGCTGTCGTAGATGGAGTCAAAGATCAGCGCCTTGAGCGGGGCTTCGGGGTCGCCGGCGGGCGCGGGGATGTCGCGCACCACGCGCTCCAGCACGTCCTTGATGCCGACGCCCAGCTTGGCCGAAACGCGCGGTGCGTCCATGCAGGGCAGGCCGATGATGTCCTCGACCTCCTTGGCGGCGGCGTCGGGGTCGGCGCTGGGCAGGTCGATCTTGTTCAGGATGGGCACCACTTCCAGCTCGTGGTCGGTGGCCATATAGCAGTTGGCCAGCGTCTGCGCCTCCACGCCCTGGCTGGCGTCCACCACCAGCACCGCGCCCTCGCAGGCGGCCAGGCTGCGGCTGACCTCGTAAGAAAAGTCCACGTGGCCCGGCGTGTCGATCAGGTTCAGGTCGTAGGTCTTGCCGTCGTCGGCATGGTAGCGCATGGTCACGGCGCGGGCCTTGATGGTGATGCCGCGCTCGCGCTCCAGCTCCATATCGTCCAGGATCTGGTCCTCCATCGTGCGTTTGTCCACGCTGTCGGTCAGTTCCAGGATGCGGTCGGACAGGGTGCTTTTGCCGTGGTCGATGTGGGCGATGATGCAGAAATTGCGGATGGTCTCCTTTGCCATTACCCTTCCTCCAAGTCGTTCCAGATGCCCACCAGCGCGCCGTCCTGCAGGTACAGGCGGGGCACGCGGCGGGAGATGCCACACACCACCTCGTAGTTGATGGTGCCGGTCTTTTGCGCAATGGTATCGGCGGTATCGGCGCCGGCGGCGGCCCCCGCGGGGCCGAACACGGTCACCTCGTCCCCCATGGCGGCGCCGGGGATGTCGGTCACATCCACCACGGTCTGGTCCATGCACACGCGGCCCAGCACCGGGGCGGGGCGCCCGCGCACCAGCATCACGCCGCCCGCCTCGCTGCCGGAAAGGCGGCGCGGGTAGCCGTCCGCATAGCCGACCGAGACGGTGGCCGCGCGGCGCGGCGCGGCGGCGGTGTAGGTGCGGCCGTAGCTCACGCTTTCGCCGGGGCGCAGGTCCTTGACCTGGGTCACGACCGCTTTCAGGCTCAGCGCCGGGCGCAGTTCCGGGAAGTGCAGCGCCGGGCTGGGGTCCAGCCCGTACAGCACGATGCCGGCGCGGGTCATGCGGCCGCGCCATTCCGGGTGGCAGAGCTGGGCCGCGCTGTTGGCGCTGTGTACGATGCCCGGCTCGCGCCCGGCCGCGCGCAGCGCCGCCAGCGTGCGCTCGAACAGCGCCTGCTGGGCGGCGGTGTAGGCGATGTCCGGCTCCTCGCGGCTGTCGGCCGCGGCAAAGTGCTGGAACACGCCGGTCACGCTCAGCCCCGGCAGGTCGTAGCAGGCGGACAGGGCGGCCACGGCGGCGTCAAAATCGCTGCGCGCCGCAAAGCCGATGCGCCCCATGCCGGTATCCACCTTCAGGTGGCAGGAGACCGACACCCCCGCCTTGGCCGCGGCGGCGGACAGCGCGCGGGCGTATTCGACCGAAAACACCGCCTGCGCGATGCCCTGGCCGGCTAGCGCGGCGGCAAAGGCCGGGTCGGTATAGCCCAGCACCAGGATGGGCAGCGTCACGCCGTGGCGGCGCAGGTGGCGCGCCTCGGCCAGGCAGCTCACGGCAAAGCCGGCCGCGCCGGCCTGGGCCAGCGCGCGCGCCACGGCCGCCGCGCCGTGGCCGTAGGCGTCCGCCTTGACCACGGCGCACACCGGCCCGCCCACCGTGCGGCGCACATAGGTAAAATTGTCCCGCAAAGCGTCCAGATCGACCTCGGCCCAGCAATGGCGCTCGAAGCCGTATGTGTTGCGATAGTTCTGCATGGAACCTCCCCCCTCCCGGTTGGCCAATACCTTGTATTATAGCATACGCCGCCCGCTTTGGCCAGAGCACGCGGGGCGAATTTACGGTGCGAGAAAAACGGAGCAAACGGGAGCATACGCAAGGTAACGAGAGTGTGGCGGGAATAAATAAAAATTTTGGCCAAAACCCATTGACGCCGCCGCGCGGCTTTGCTATAATCACATTTGCGCACACAAAGCGCTGCACAAGCGTTTCCATAGACCCGCGCAGGACGCGGGGCGCGTTTTTTCAACCTGTAAGATGGAGGAATCAGTATTATGAGTACTACGCTCGCCAAGCCCGCCGAGATGGCCGACCGCAAGTGGTATGTGATCGACGCCGCCGGCAAGCCGCTGGGCCGCGTGGCCGCCAAGGCGGCCGTGCTGCTGCGCGGTAAGAACAAGCCCACCTTTACGCCCAATGTCGACTGCGGCGACCACGTCATCATCATCAACTGTGACGAGGCCGTGCTGACCGGCAAGAAGCTGGAAAAGAAGTTCCACCGCACCCATTCCGGCTGGATCGGCGGCCTGAAGGAGACCCAGTACAAGACCCTGATGGCCGAAGCCAGCGACAAGGCCATGACCTATGCCGTCAAGGGCATGGTGCCCGCCAACACCCTGGGCGCCAAGGCGATGACCCGCCTGCACTGCTACAAGACCGCCGACCACGTCCATGCCGCGCAGAAGCCTGAAGCGGTCGAGTTCTAAGGAGGCAAGCACTTATGTACGAGACGAAAGAGTATTTTTACGGCACCGGCCGCCGCAAGCACAGCGTGGCGCGCGTGCGTGTGTATAACGGCACCGGCAAGTTCACCATCAACGGCCGCGAAATCGACGATTACTTCGGCCTGGATACCCTGAAGCTGCTGGCCCGCAGCCCGCTGGTGCTGACCGGCACCGACGGCCAGTTCGACGTGGTCATCAACGTCGTGGGCGGCGGCTGCTCCGGCCAGGCCGGCGCCATCCGCCACGGCCTGTCCCGCGCGCTGCTGCAGTACAACCCCGAACTGCGCCAGACCCTGAAGAAGGCCGGCTTCCTGACCCGCGACCCGCGCATGAAGGAACGTAAGAAGTACGGCCTCAAGGCAGCACGTAGAGCTCCCCAGTTCTCCAAGCGCTGATTGGCGTTTCAAACTGGTTCAAAGATGCTCAAAAACCCCGAAAAACTGCGGTTTTTCGGGGTTTTTCTATTTCGCATCTTCTGTTTCCCTTTGTCTGTTTCTGGCAGGATTTGAAC
>CALWNS010000146.1 GCA_944382805.1 uncultured Gemmiger sp.
TTTTGGCTCAAAAACCGAAAAGATACCATCGCATTCTCTGATTTAGGGTGCCTGGCGATCTTCCAAATGCAAATCCGCAGCCAAAACCACCCTAAATCCGGGGTGACAGTAATAAAAAAAGCCTGCATAAAGCAGGCTCAAAAGCGCCGATTTCCGGCGATATAACAACAAAAAACCGGCCGACAGTAAAATCGACCAGTCATTTTGGTGGGAGCTGGTGGATTCGAACCACCGAAGCATTACGCAGCAGATTTACAGTCTGTCCCCATTGGCCACTCGGGAAAGCTCCCCTATTCGGTTGTCTTGCCTCACTTGCGAGTGCTTGTATATTATAGCAAACCCAACCGAAAAATGCAAGGCTTTTTATAAATTTTCTTTCTCGCTGTACCGTCCTTTACAAAAATACTTGCACTTTGCTTTTCTGTCAGCGCTCAATGGTCATGTGCGGGCGCCGCGGGCGGTAGCCAGACACTTCCAGTTCCCAGGTCGTGCTGCCGGCCTCATCAGCTTCGACTTGGGCAAAGCCCATCTCGGCATAGAAGTCCTTGACCATCGCGTTTTTGGCTGTGGGGTAGTAGTACCCACGGATCGTTTTTACGCCGCGGGCAGCGGCGTCGGCCACCACGGCGTCCATCATGGCGTCCTCCATCCCGCGCTTGAGAACGCGGCAGCTCATCAGCCACAGGCGCATATGCAGCACATCGCCCTCCTGCCGGCCGCTGACCACCGTGACTACGCCGTTGTCGCCAAACTTATCCACCAGCTTGCCATACAGGCACAGGCAGTTTTCATCCTCGGCCATCGCGCGGATATCGTCCTCGGAGCAGCGCAGGGTGGTCAGGTTGAACTGGTTCGATTTGTTGGTCAGCTGGGCGATGCGCTGCATATACAGCGGCTCAAAACGGCGGATGGTCGCCGTCATCGCCAGGCTGTCCAGGTAAGCGCCGTAATCGGCAAACGCGGCCTGGGCCTTGCGGCGCTCGGCGTTGGCGTGGTAAAGCTCAGTCTTTTTCAAATCTTCGCCGGAAAGCGCGGTCACTTCAAAGTAGCCGCCATGATCGAGCGTTTTGATGTAATTTTCCGCCCCGTCCAGCGCCGGCGTTTCCGCGCCGGGCACCTGCGCGGCCACGATGGCACGCTCGGCGGGGTTATCGTCGGCAAAGACAAAGCTGTCCGCCCCCAGGTTGAGCTCCGCCGCAATCTCCAGCAGGTTGCGGTCTTTCGGCTCCCAGTTGGCCTTGATGCACACAAAATCGTCCGGGCGCAGCACGCCGTCCGGGTGGTTGAGCCCGCCCAGCGCGTTCTGTTCATCGTTTTTGGAATCGACCGCCAGCACCACGCCAATGGATTTCAGCGCTTTGCAATAGCTTTGGAACTCGGCGTAGACCTGCCCCTCCGGCACTTCCGGCCCGATGGCGATGCCGTCCACCCCATCGTCCCCCACGATACCGCCCCACAGCGTATTGTCCAGGTCCAGGACCAGCGCTTTTTTGTTGCGGCCGTACAAGGACTTGATGATGTTCGCCAGGCTGTTTGCCAACGAGGGGATCGCGTCCAGGCACATGGCGTACTTGTACATATGCCAGTAGAACGCATCGCCCCAGGCGGTCAAGCCGTAATCGGCAGACAGATAATCGATATCGTTGATATAGAAATCCTCGTGCGCCATAGCGTAGGCATAGAATTTCTGGTTCAGCCGGCTGATGAAATTGGTGCGCCCGCGCGGGTCCCACACATCTCGGTTTCCCATCAGCCGGTAATTGGGGCGGTCAAAATTATTTTGAATGATCGGGCAATGGTACTTTTCCGCCAAAGCCTGCCACATCGACTCAAACCGGGCATATTCCGCCTGCAGCATCTCCTTTGCCTGCGCCGGGCTGTCGGCCGTTGTGGGGAAATCCTGGATATTGCGCCAGGTCGTATGGATGTAGATCACATCCGGCGCAAAAGCCTCCAGTTCCGGCGTGCCGAACATGGCGTCCTGCCAATAGCGGCCGTACTCCGACTGGTAAAACTCCGCTTCGATGCCGTAATGCAGCAAAAAAAGCCCCAGCTGGTCGGCCACCTCGTTGGTGGTGGAACCGCCAAGGATGGCGATCTTTTTGTGCAGCGGGTTTTTGAGCTGCGCCAGCAGTTCCTTGTGGATCCGGCGCTTTTTGCGCAGCAGCTGTTCCGTATCCAGCGGATAGTGGAAGCAATCCATAACAGTCTCCTTCCCTCGGCGTTGGCGCAAAAGCGGTCACGCCATGGCGGCCAGGGCTTCTTCCAGCGCGCGGGAGATCTGGTCCGGGCAGCTGGTGGGGCGGTTGCCGCAGGTCGTGCCCTTCATGCGCGCCACGGCGTCCTCGGCCTTCATGCCGGCCAGCAGCTTGCAGATGCCTTTCAGGTTGCCATTGCAGCCGCCCAGTACCGTTACGCTTTGGATGGTGTGGTCATCGTTGAGCTCCACACGGGTCAGCACGGAACAAGTTCCCTGGTTTTTGCGTTCGTATACCATTTTTACAGTCTCCTTTTGTTTTTTATGCCTTTCAATTTTTCTTGCGCGCCCGCGCGGCGGCTTCAATCCGCCGGATCTGTTCGTCACAGGTGCAAAACGCGCCTACCGGGCGCGGGTTATTGGCGTTCATGCCGTGGAAATCGGTCCCGCCCGTTACGATCAGGTCATACTCCCGCGCCAGGCGGAGCAGCTCCGCCTTATCCTCCGGCGTGTTGCGCGGGTGGTCGATCTCCACGCCGTCCAGGCGGCCGGCCGCGATCAGTTCCCGTGCCAGCGGCATACTTTTGTATACGCTGGGGTGCGCCAGCACCGCCACACCGCGGCAGGCCTTGATCAACGCCAGCACGGCCTCCACCGTTTCGTACTTGGGGGTATGCAGGATCTTGCCGCGCTGCGGCCGCAGGCCAAACAGGCTGCGGTAGACGCTGTTGTACATACCGTCGGCCAGGCCGTACTGCCACAGCACGCGCATGACGTGCGCCTTGTACAGTGTGCCGCTGTCCCGCGCGTAGTCCAGCGCCTCCTCGGTCTTGAACTGGGGGCAGATGGCCTCCAGTTCGCGGCAGCTTTGCAGAACCGCCTGGTAGCGGCGCTCTGCCATAAGGTCGGCAAAATCGGCCAGCGCCGCACAGTCGTCCGGCCAGTAGCACAGGATATGCACCCGGTGGCCGCGCTCGTAATCGTAGGCGGTCAGCTCGGTGGCGGGGATCAGGTGTACGCCGTCCTTGACCGGGTTGGCATAGGCGTACCGCACGCTGCGGATCGAATCATGGTCCGAAACAGCCAGGTGGGTCATGCCCGCGCAGCCAGCCAGGAAAGGCAGCTTGGCCACCGGCGTGGAACCGTCGGAAAACGTCGTATGTGTATGCAGGTCGCCCGGCATGGCGCAGCCCCCTTTCCTTAACGATTTCTTATCTATTATATACGGTTTTGCTCGATTTGAAAAGAGGGGGAAAACGCCCCTGCCGCCGGATTTTGCCCAAACAAAACGGCCCTGCCGGTTGTGCAGGCCGGCAGAGCCAAAAGAGGAAGGAAAATGAAACTGCGGACACGCTGTGCACGCGCCGCCAGCCAAAGATGTGTGCGGCATCCTTGACTTTCTGATTTAATCATAGTACAGTATGCATGATAAGTAAAATTCATTTTTTTCATACGCAACATGAATCCGTTTCATGTTGCCCCGCGGCGCACCGCAGGAAGGACGACCATGACATTACTGAGCTGCCAGATCTTTTCCACCATCGCGCAGGAGGGCAGTTTTGCCCGCGCCGCCGAAAGGCTGCACCTGACCCCCTCGGCAATCAGCCACGCGGTGGCCGGGATGGAAAACGAATGCGGATTCCCCCTGTTCACCCGCACCAAAGCAGGCGTTACCATGACAGCGGCGGCCGAAAGCCTTTTGCCGGCCATCCGCCGCGTGCTGGCCAGCACCGAATCGCTGGAACAGTCCATCGCGCAGATCAACGGGCTGCACAAGGGCGTTTTGCGCCTGGGCGTGTTCAACAGCGCCTGCGTTGTCTGGCTGCCGCAGCTGGTCCCCGCCTTCCAGGCGGAGTATCCGGGCATCGATGTGCAGATTTTCCAGGGCAGCTACGCCGACATTGCGGCCTGGCTGAAAAGCGGCACCGCCGAACTCGGTTTTTTGTCCAATTTCTGCGCGCAGGACCTGGATTTCCTGCCGCTGTATACCGACCCGCTGGTCTGCATAGC
>CALWNS010000147.1 GCA_944382805.1 uncultured Gemmiger sp.
CATCCGCGCCGCCAGGTCGGTCTGCGAAAGCCGGCGCTTCTGCCGCGCCTGCCGGATGCGGTCGCCGGAAATATTCTTTTTACCGTTATAATCATAGATCTTCATACCGGCACAGGGTTCCCCAGTCCACGCAAAAATATGTTAAAGATCAGTATTTTGCTTGACTTTAGCATATTTTGCGGCTATGATTGTGTTAAAGATCAGCAAAAAACTGTTTTATTTAGTATGTGCCGTTTTTCGCCGCGCGCCTTTTTGCTCCGGCGACCTTCGGCGGGGGAATGTTTTTTTTCAAAAGTGCTTTCATGGTCGGACGCCTGTCCATGAGGGTCATATACAATAAAGCAACACAAACGTCAGGAGGAACCATCATGAAATACTGCCAATACTGCGGCGCACAGTTGGAGGAAGATGCCAAGTTCTGTTCCGGCTGCGGGGCGCCGGTGACCGCCGCGGGCGGCGCTTCCGCACAACCCGGAGCCCCCGCACCCGCGCAGCCCGCAGCGCCCGCGCAGCCCGCAGCGCCCGCACCCGCACAACCCGGAACGCCCGCACCCGCGCCCGCTGCGGCCAAAAAGTACCGGGGCATCGCCGCACAGTTTGAAGCCATAGCCGCCGGCAGGCGGCCGAAAGCAAGCGTTTTTACCTTCTTTTACGGCTTCTACCAGTTGCTGTACCACAAAAGTTACCGACTTTTCAAATATACGTACCTGCCGTGCTCTCTGCTGGTCTGCTTCGCGATTTTCCTGCTTTTTTATGCGTCTGCGGCGCAGGCTTCAGGCGCGTTGCTCACGTTTTCGCTGCTGCTTATGCTGATCGCGATGATCGGGTATTTGATCGTCAGCGTTTGGATGAGTCGCTATTACCCCCAAGAGCTGTACAAGCAGGTACAGGGGAACGCCGATAACATTCCGGCCAGCCTGCTGCCGCCGATCCTGGGCGGTCTGGCTTTGGTGGCTTTGGTCACGGTGGCCGTCCTGATCGGTCTGGCGACGGGTTTGGTTTCCGCCCCCGCTGCAGAACCGACCGTGCCGGACAGCGTCGCCGGCGAACCTTTGCCGGCGGAGCCGCAGCCCACCGCCGTGCCCGCCCCGACAGAAGCGCCCGCCGCTACCGAGGCCCCGGCCGAGAACACCATCGATTTGAGCAACGCCATCCCTTCCGACGAGGAATGCTGGCTGGCCCCTGCCGACCAGCCTTGGCTGGGCGCCTGGTACTGCGAGGAAGAGTATTCCCTGATGGTGTTTGAAGCATCCAGCGCCTATATGCAGTACGAAGCTGCGCAGATATCGGACGGGAGCTATCAGATCTATGGGTCGGACCCCCGCGAGGGAATCGACAGCGGGATCATCAGTGAAATATACGAACTCTCTGCCGACCAGACGACTTTGACCCAAAAGGATGGCGCCGGCAACTATGTGCGCACCTACCGCCGGCCGCGGTATGCGGAGGCGTACACCCCGCTGCCGCAGGAGTTCTGGGGCGTATATACCCATGTGGAGGGCAGCAGCTACACCAGCGAACAATGCGGGCCAAAGGAGAATTTTATCGTAGATGCGTTCCGCTTTGGCAACTGCCGGTATCAGGAGCTGAGCGATAACGGGGACGGCACCTATACCTTCTATCATATCGTGCCCCCGGAGGGCGGCTATCTTACGGTCAGCACGGGAACTTATGACGGTTCCCCGGCGCTGGCCCTCTACGATGACGCCGGCAATGTGACCGATGTCTATCTCCGCACCGAGTAACGAAAGAGTTTCTAAGAAAAAGAGAATGGTGGTAAATAAAATGGATGAAAACAAAAATATCCCGGCGGCCCCTGAATCCGCGCCGCAGAATGGTTCCGCAAGCCCTGCAACCTGGGAAGAGGCAAAATCAGAGATGAAGCAGGCCGTCCGGGAAGGCGTCAGCGAAGAAAAAGCGGACTTTAAAAAGAATCCTTTGTGGTATATTGTCCGGTGTATTATTGTGGTGGCTGTCGTTGCCTTTATCTTTACGCGGTGTTCCGGCACAACGAAACATCAGATCCTGGAAACCGCAAAAACCTTTACGCTGGGGGATAACCAAGTCTCTTTGGGGGAGGCGGCCGAGACCAACCTGACCAACGTGGAGTGGACCTGCGGCAAGGTCGATGACGGCTACTGGACCGTTACCCTGTCCGGCTATAATCCGAACGAGGACAGTAACGTGACGCTGCTGATGGAAATTACCGAGATCAGCGACACACAAGTATCTTATGTGGTTACCTATGCCGAGATCAACGGCATGGGAAGCTATGAAAATTCCGACATCAATTATGCGATTGCTCTTGTATACGATAATGTCGGGCAGGCCCTTGTGGATAGTTTGACCAGTTATCTTCTCGGGCTGTAAAAGAATAAGGCGTTTGGGCATATGATTTGGGGCCTTGAAAGGACCGAATACAGATGCCAGGTAAAGGGGAATGCAGAATGTATTGTAGATTTTGCGGCAAAGAATTGGCGGAGGGAAGCGCCTTTTGCAATCACTGCGGCCGCTCGCAGAACGAGGCAGCGGTTCCGGCGGCCCCGGCGCCGGATACCGCGGGCCGGGGGACGCTAAAATGCCCGAACTGCGGTTCCGCCCGCCTTCAGTTTGTCACCCATACCAAGACTCAGGGCGTCTCTATCAGCGATTCCTGCTGCGGCTATATCCTCTTGGGGCCGCTGGGACTGCTGTGCGGGCTGTGCGGCGCGGGGTCCTCGGAAACGAAGGAAGGCTGGGTGTGCCTGGACTGCGGCCACCGCTTTACCACCAGGGATGTGGAAAAAGCGGCGCAAAAAAAGCTGGAAGAACAGCAGGCCCTGGCCAACGAACAGGAAGCCAAGGCAAGGGAAAAACGCAGCCGGGAGATCAACCTTGCCTACTGGCGTTCGGTCATGGCCAACTGCCCCTACCCGGCCGAACAGCTGGAGGCGCTGTACGCGGACGCGACCAAACAGGAAGAAGAGGCCGAAAAGAGGTTCCGCGATGCCCGGCAGGAGGAGCAGAAAAACAACGGCGTTTGGCAGGCGGCGAACTACGGTATGGCGGCCGGCGGGATCCTGCTCCTGATTGCCGCGATTTGGACGGTCATCGCCTTTATGGGCGGCGGCGCCTGGGGCGCCGGCCTATTGCTTGGCGTGGCAGCCTTTTTTGTGATTGGCGTTTTCGTTGACAAAGATGAAAAACTTTATGAGCAGTATGCCAGCGAGGCGCTTCGGGCGTTGAAGCAGGAAAAGGAACAAGCGACCCAGCACAAAGCGGAACTGCAAAAATATCTGGAAGCGTACCACGGCCTGCAAAACGAGGACCAGGCCGGCGCACCGAAGGCCGATTGATGTGGCTGCGGTTGTGGAACTTCGGTAAAAAGATGGGCTGCCATCAACTGCCGGAGCGGAGCTTCTTTTGGAACGGTCGTCAGTTCCCCGTCTGCGCGCGCTGCACGGGGGTCTATCTGGGCGAGCTGGCCGCGGCGCTCGGGCACTTCCTGCTTGGCAGCTGTTGGCGGCTCGACCTTGCGTTTTGTCTGGTCATGCTGCTGGACTGGGGCGTCCAATTTCTGCATATCCGCAAATCGACCAATTTACGGCGGCTGGTCACCGGCCTGTTGTGCGGGTACGGAATGATGGACCTGGAACTGTGGGCGCTGCAAACCGCGATCTCAAAGGCGGCGGCGCTCGTCTGCGCTTGAACGGCCGGCTTTTGGCGGCCTGCCGCCGGAACAAAAAAACAGACGCCGACACGGGGCCTTTCCCCCTGTGTCGGCGTCTGTTCTGTTTTTTACAGGCTGTTAAATCGCCACTTTCTTGGCGATATATTCCTTCAGTTCCGCAATGGGCAGGCGTACCTGTTCCATGGTGTCG
>CALWNS010000148.1 GCA_944382805.1 uncultured Gemmiger sp.
AACGATCGAGACCTCCCCCTGCGCCCACGGCGGCGGCCCCAACGACCGGGATACGGCCGAGCGGGTGACCTGGCAGCCGGCGCGCGCGTGTACCCGCTGCGCCTGGCAGGAGTTTGGCGAACCGTACCGGACCACCCGCTACACCTGCACCCTGCAGGCGGAGCCGGCCGCCCGCGCCGCAGCCGATACGCTCACGCCGCTGGAACTGCAAAAGGAGCTGCTGGCCCAGGCGCAGCAGGCGGAACTGCCAAACGGCGGCTACCTGGTGACGCAGGCCGGCGGCGCGCGTTATCTGGTGCGCTACCTGACCGCCTGCACCGAGTGGGCGGCCCGCCGGCGAGGCCCGCGGCCGCAGCAGCGGGGCGGCTACAGCTGGCAGCGCGCCGGCTACGAGGCCGGCGGCGTGTTTTTGCCCACGACCGAACAGTGGGTCGTGGCGCGCCCCTTGGCGGACGATGAACTTTACGGCAGCGGCCCGCTGGGCTGGGACCTGCCGTTTACCAGCCTTTCCGCCGTGTACCGCCGCAACAGCAACCAGTATTTCACCCTTACGCTGCGCATCGGCACGCCCGCCGCAGACCCGGAAAACGGCGCGCTGACCTGCCAGCAATATTACGGCGAGGACGAACGCCTGCTGCGCTGCGTCTGGCGCGACCCGGCCACCGGCCGCGCGCTGGAACTGGAACCGGCCGCCCTGCTGTCCGCAAAAGAGCTGGCCGCCGTGATCGAAACGGTCGGCGCGCAGGCCGGCGGGCTGCTGGCGTGGTAAAAACCTTTCTTAGCTTTTCCGTTCCTGTTCTTTCCTCTTCCATCTGCAATATGCGGTCCGCCGCCCGGCGGGCCGCATATTGCTTTGGCAAAAGGGCGGCCCCGCGGGCAGTTTTTGCCGCCGGGGGCGGCCAAACAAGAAAAAAGCTTGCATTTTGCGCGGCGTTGTGCTATATTCTAACTGTTCGATGATGTTTACTGTGGAAAGTGGGCCGGCCGGTCCGCTTTCTTTTTGTGATAGGGAGGTCATCATGGCAAAAGCCAAGCGTCAGGCGCCCGGCGGCGCGGCCGCCGCGGTGGAGGAGATCGTCCGCCCGGTGGTGGAGGGCATGGGCCTGCGCCTGTGGGACGTGCGCTTTGAAAAAGAAGGCCCCGACTGGTTCCTGCGGGTGCTGATCGACCGCGACGAACCGCTGGATACCGATACCTGCGAGGCGGTCTCCCGCGCGATCGACCCGCTGCTGGACGCGGCGGACCCCATTGAACAAAGCTATTACCTGGAGGTGGGCAGCCCCGGCCTGGGCCGCCGGCTGACCCGCCCCGAACACTTTGCGCAGTATGCGGGCGAAAAATGCGCCGCCCGCCTGATCCGCCCCGACGAGCAGGGCCGCCGCGAGCTGGAAGGCACGCTGCAAAGCTTTGCCGAAGGCGTCGTCACCCTGCAAACGCCGCAGGGGCCGGCCAGCTTCCCGCTCAAGGCCGCCGGCTATGTCAAGCTGTGCGACGACGAAGACCTGTTCGCCTAAGACCAAAAACCGCCTTGCCGGCCGCTTGGCCGCAGCATCTGATAATAAACTGGGAGGAAACCGCACAAATGGCTACTGCAACCAACAACGAATTCTTTGAAGCCCTGGCGGCGCTGGACAAAGAGCGCGGCCTGCCGGAAGACTACCTGATCGAAAAGATCAAGGCCGCCATCGTCATCGCCGTCAAAAAGGACTACGAGGTCGAGGACGACAACGTCATCGTGGACATCGACCCCGCGGCCGGCACCTTCCGCGCCAGCCTTTCGCAGGAGATCGTGGAGGAGGTCGAAAACCCCCACACCCAGGTCAGCCTGGAGGACGCCCAGCGCCAGCGCAAGACCTATAAGGTCGGCCAGCGCCTGGTCACCCCGCTCAAAACCAAAGAGTTCGGCCGCATCGCGGCCCAGACGGCCAAGCACGTGATCCGTCAGGGCCTGCGCGAGGGCGAGCGCAGCCTGCAGTACAGCGAAATGCAGTCCCGCGCGCACGAGATCATCTCGGCCACCGTTGTTTCCCTGGACCCGGAGCGCGGCAACATCGTGCTGGACCTGGGCAAGGGCGGCAGCGCCGTGCTGCCCCGCAACGAGCAGGTGCCCGGCGAGACCTTCCGCGAAGGGCAGGTCGTGCAGGTGTATGTGGTGGACGTCATCGCCACCGAGCGCGGCCCCCGCATCACCATCAGCCGCACCCACCCGGGCCTGGTCAAGCGTATGTTCGAGCTGGAAGTGCCCGAGATCTACGACGGCACCGTCGAGGTCAAGGCCATCGCCCGCGAAGCCGGCGCCCGCACCAAAATGGCCGTCTACAGCAAAGACCCCAACGTGGACCCGGTCGGCGCCTGCATCGGCGCGCACGGCGCCCGCGTGGAAAAGATCGTCTCCGAACTGGGCGGCGAAAAGATCGACATCATCCGCTGGAGCGAGGATATCTCCGCCTTTATCTCGGCGGCCCTCAGCCCGGCGCGCGTGGTCAAGGTCGAACTGCTGCCCGGCGAGACCAAGAGCTGCCGCGTGACGGTGCCCGACCACCAGCTCAGCCTGGCCATCGGCAACAAGGGCCAGAACGTGCGCCTGTGCGCCCACCTGACCGGCTATAATATCGATATCCGCCCCGAATCGGGCTATTACGGCGAGGACGAGTGACCGCCCCGCCCTATCTTCCCGGAAAAGAGGTTTCGCTTTGCAGCAGCAACGACAGAAAAAGATCCCGGTGCGCCGGTGCGTGGGCTGTAACGCCCAGCGCCCCAAGCGCGAACTGGTACGCATCGTCCGCAGCCCGCAGGGCCGGATCGATCTGGACCTGACCGGCAAGCAGTCCGGCCGCGGGGCGTATTTGTGCCCTTCGGCCGCCTGCCTGGCCAAGGCCCGCAAAGCCAAGCGCCTGGAACGCGCGCTGGAGCTGCCCATCCCGGACGAGGTATACGCCCGCCTGGAGGAGCAGATCGCCGCGGCCCAGGCCGAAAAGGAGGCGGCGGAAGATGCACAATGAAACTTCCGGCCTGCTGGGCGCGCTGGGGCTGTGCCGCAAAGCCGGCAAGCTGCTGTACGGCTACGACCGTGTGGCGGAGGCCGTGCTGCGCGGCAAAGCCAGCCTGGTGCTGCTGGCTGCCGACGCCAGCTCCCGCACGGTCCAGCACATGACGGATACCTGCCGCCAGGGCGCGGTGGCCTGCGAGGTCATGCCCCTGACCGGCGAGGAACTGGTCATGCTGACGCCCAAACCGGCCGCCGTCTTTGCGGTGACCGAAGCAAACCTCGCGCGGTTGTGCGCCAACTATCTGACCCGATAAGGAGGAAAGTTCATGGAATTTAAGTATAAAATTTCCGATATTGCCAAGGACTTCGGCATCAGCGCCAAGCGCGCGATCGATACGGTGGCCGCCCTGACCGGCGAAGCCCGCAAGCCGGGCGGCACGTTTGACGAAAGCGAAGTCAACGGCCTGCTGGAGGCGCTGACCCGCGAGACCGCCGTGCAGAGCCTGGAGGAATACCTGGCCTCCGGCAAAAAGCCGGAACCCAAGCCGGAGCCCAAGCCACAGCCGGCGGATAAAAAGCCCGCCCGCCCCGCGGCCGAAGCCAAGCCGGCCGAAGAGCCCAAAAAGCCCCAGCCGCCGCGCAAGGCCGAAAAACCGGCCGAGCGCCGCAAGGAAAAGAGCGTCACCATGCAGGAGCTGGCGGCCGATACCGGCATCAAAAAGCCGGTGGCCACCGAGCAGGTGCAGGTCACCCGCGCCCAGGTGCAGGTGGATACCCGCACCGTGGACGTCAATGTGGATAAGTTCAGCGCCCGCTACGACGATTTGGCCGACAGCCGCAATATGCCCGCCAAGCGCAAAAAGCAGCCGGCGGGCAACAAGCAGAAGTTCCAGAACCGCGGCAAGAACCGCAACCCCTACCAGCGCCGCCGCGAGACCGAGGCCGAGCGCCTGCAGCGCATCCAGCTGGAAAAGGCGCGCAACGCCCAGCTCAAGATCACCATCCCGGACGAGATCACGGTCGGCGAGCTGGCCACCCGCCTGAAGCAGAACGTGGCCAAGGTCGTGGCCAAGTTCATGCAGCTGGGCGAGATGCATTCCGCCTCCGACGTGGTCGATTTCGACTCCGCCGCCCTGGTGGCCGAGGAATTCCACGCCAAAGTCGAGCATGAAGTCCACGTCTCCATCGAGGAGCGCCTGTTTGTGCAGGAGGAGGACTCCGCCGCCGACCTCAAGCCCCGCCCGCCCGTCGTGGTGGTCATGGGCCACGTCGACCACGGCAAGACCTCCATCCTGGACGCCATCCGCAAAACCAACGTCACTGCGGGCGAAGCCGGCGGCATCACCCAGGCCATCGGCGCCTACCAGGTCAAGGCGGGCGAAAGCGTTATCACCTTCCTGGATACGCCGGGCCACGAAGCGTTCACCGCCATGCGTGCCCGCGGCGCCAACATGACCGACATCGCCGTGCTGGTGGTGGCGGCCGATGACGGCATCATGCCGCAGACCATCGAGTCCATCAACCACGCCAAGGCGGCGGGCGTCAAGGTCATCGTGGCCATCAACAAGATGGATAAACCCACCGCCAACCCGGAGCGCGTCAAGGAACAGCTGACCAAGTACGAGATCGTGCCCGCGGACTGGGGCGGCGCTGTGGCCTGCATCCCGGTCTCGGCCGTTACCGGCATGGGCATCGAGGACCTGCTGGAGCGCATCGCGCTGGAAGCCGAGGTCATGGAACTGACCGCCAACCCCAACCGCCGCGCCAAGGGCGCCGTGGTCGAAGCCCGGCTGGACAAAGGCCAGGGCCCGGTGGCCACGCTGCTGGTGCAAAACGGCACGCTGCGCCGCGGCGACTGCCTGATCGCGGGCACCGCCGTGGGCCATGTGCGCACCATGCGCAACGACAAGGGCCAGGATATTGCCGAGGCCGGCCCCTCCATGCCGGTCGAGATCACCGGCCTGACCGAAGTGCCCACCGCCGGCGATATCTTCGAGGCGGTCGAGGACGAGCGCCTGGCCCGCGAACTGGCCGACAAGCGCACCACCGAGGCCAAGGAGAAGCAGTTCGCTGCCTACACCAAGGTCACGTTGGATAACCTGTTCGACCAGATGGCGCAGAACGATATGAAGGAGCTGCCCATCGTGGTCAAGGCCGACGTGCAGGGCAGCGCCGAGGCCGTCAAGCAGAGCCTGGAAAAGATCTCCAACGACGAGGTGCGCGTGCGGGTCATCCATGCCGGCGTGGGCGCCATCAGCAAGTCGGACGTCAGCCTGGCCGACGCCTCCAACGCCATCATCATCGGCTTCAACGTCCGCCCCGACGCGGTCGCCAAGGCCGAAGCCGAGCAGACCGGCGTGGAAATGCGTATGTACCGCGTCATCTACGACGCCATCAACGATGTGACCGACGCCATGAAGGGTATGCTCGCGCCCAAGATCCGCGAAGTCGCCCTGGGCGAAGCGCAGGTCCGCCAGGTCTACAAGATCTCCAGCGTGGGCACCGTGGCCGGCTGCCGCGTGACCCGCGGCAAGATCACCCGCGACGCCAAGCTGCGCCTGGTGCGCGACGGCATCGTCATCACCGAGGACGCCATCGCTTCGCTCAAGCGCTTTAAGGACGACGCCAAAGAGGTGGCCGAAGGCTTTGAGTGCGGCATCACGCTCGAAAAGTTCTCCGACATCAAAGAGGGCGACGTTTTCGAGTGCTTCAAGCTGGAGGAATACCGCGAGTAAGCGCGGGCGCCGCCCGGATACGCCCCGCGCGCCGCGCATACGATAGTTTGAACGCCGGGCGCGCGCCCGGCCCTGCACAAAACGAGGAAAGACTATGCCAACCAAGAACCAGGGCCGCATGGCCCAGGATATGAAGCGGGAACTCATCGCCATCATCGGCGCCATGAAGGACCCGCGTGTGGCCGGCGGCCTGCTGACCGTGACCCGCCTGGACGTTACCCCCGACCTGGATGTGGCCAAGGTGTACATCAGCGTCATGGGGCGCGAGGGCGGCTGCGCGCCGGTGGTCAAGGCGCTGAACAAGGCCAGCGGCCATGTGCGCACCGAGATCAGCCGCCGTATGCACATCCGCAAGGCGCCGCGCTTTGTCTTTGTCGAGGACGACGGCGCCGCCTACGCCGCGCACATCAGCGAGGTGCTGCGCACGCTGGACGAAAACCAGGGCCCGCCGCAGGCATGACGGCGGCCCCGGAAAAGAGGTGTGTTATGACAGAGTCAGTGGATCGGCAGACAGCCGTTTTGCGCCTGCGCTCGGCCGAGGATATCCTGATCCTCTGCCACAAAAACCCGGACGGGGACACCATCGGCTGTGCGGGGGCCTTGTACCTGGCGCTCAAGGCGCTGGGCAAAAACGCGGCCATCCTGTGCAGCGACCCCATCCCCAGCCTGTACGACTATATGGAGCTGCGCCTGTTTGACCAGAGCTTTACC
Source organism: uncultured Gemmiger sp. (assembly GCA_944382805.1). Classification (GTDB taxonomy): domain Bacteria; phylum Bacillota; class Clostridia; order Oscillospirales; family Ruminococcaceae; genus Gemmiger. The sequence goes on from CALWNS010000148.1 coordinate 6,436, forward strand.
CCCGCCTTTGTGGTGGCGGTGGACGTGGCCAGCATCCAGCTGTTTGGCGACCGCAACAACGTGCAGAAATATGCCGAGCACGTGCAGCTGTGCATCGACCACCACGCCTCCAACAGCGGCTATGCCTACGAGACGCTGCTGGACCCCGGCGCGGCGGCCGCCTGCGAGGTAATGACCGAAGTCATTGCCGACATGGGCGTGGAGATCGGCCCGGCCATCGCCTCCTGCCTGTATACCGGCATCGCCACCGATACCGGCTGCTTCCGCTTTTCCAGCACCACGGCCCGCACCCACCTGGCGGCGGCCCGCCTGATCGAAGCCGGCGCCGAGGTGCAGAAGCTCAACGCGCGCCTGTTCGAATCCCGTTCCCGCGCGCGGCTGGAGATCGAGCGTATGGCGCTGGAAAGCCTGGAATACTTTTTCGAGGGCCGCTGCGCCATGATCTACCTGACCTGGGACCAGATCGTCACCTCCGGTGTGCCGGGGGCGGAGCTGGAGGACCTGACCAGCCTGCCGCGCGCCATCGAGGGCGTGGAGGTCGGCCTGACGCTGCGCCAGCAAAAGGACGGCAGCTACAAGATCAGTATCCGTACGGCCGGCACCGTGGACGCCTGCGCTATTGCGCGCCGCCTGGGCGGCGGCGGGCATTCCCGCGCGGCCGGCTGCGAGATCAGCGGCAACCTGGACATGGCGCGCTACGCCGTTTTGGAGGAAGTGCGCAAGGAGCTGGAACGCTGGGGCCTGCTGGAACGCGCCTGACCCCTTTTTTACGGCAACGAAAGGCAAAGAAATATGACCAACCTGCGAAACGGCGTTTTACCGGTGGACAAACCCGCGGGCTGGACCAGCTTTGATGTGCTGGCCAAGCTGCGCGGGGCGCTGGGCATTCGCCGGCTGGGGCATACGGGCACACTGGACCCAATGGTCACCGGTGTGCTCGTTGTGCTTATCGGCCCCGCCACCGCGGCGGCCGACCGCCAGCCGGACCACGACAAAACCTACGAAGGCACGCTGCGCCTGGGGCTGGCCACCGATACCGGCGATTTGACCGGCACGGTGCTGCGCACCGCCCCCGTCACGGCGGGAGAGCGAGAACTGCTGGCCGTGCTGCCGCGCTTTACGGGGCCGCAGCAGCAGCTGCCGCCCATGTATTCGGCCGTCAAGGTAAACGGCCAGCCGCTGTACAAGCTGGCCCGCCGCGGGCAGACTGTCGAGCGCACGCCCCGCACCGTCACCATCCATGCCATCGACTACCTGGGCAGCCCCGCCCCCGGCGATTATACGCTGCGCGTGCGCTGCTCCAAAGGCACCTACATCCGCACCCTGTTCGAGGACATCGGCGCGGCGCTGGGCCTGCCGGCGGCCATGGCCGCGCTGCGCCGCACCCAGGCCGGGCCGTTCACGCTGGCCCAGTGCCACACCCTGCCCGACATCCTGGCCGCCGCACAGGACGGCACGCTGGCGGAAAAGGGCTGGGTGCTGGGCGTGGACGCGGCGTTCACCGCGCTGCCCGCGCTCACGGTGGACGAAACGGCGCGCACCCACCTGCTCAACGGCTGCCCCACCAGCCGCTACCCGGCGGCCGACGGCCGCTACCGCGCCTATGCGCCCGACGGCGCTTTTTTGGGCCTGGCCGGGGTGGAAAACGGCGTGCTGCGGGTGGAAAAACTGTTCTGCGAAAGGACCTGAACCATGCAAATGCCGCATATCACAGCGGAACTCGCGCCCATCGCCGCGCCGCACGGCAGCGCCGTGGCGCTGGGCTATTTCGACGGCGTACACCTGGGGCACCGGGCGGTCATCGGCGCGGCGGCGGCCGCCGCCCGCCGCGCCGGGCTGACCCCCGCCGTCTTTACCTTTGAACTGGCCGAGGGCAACACCCTCAAGGGCGGGCGGCTGCTCTCCCGGCGCGAAAAGACCCGCCGCATGGCCGCCCTGGGCGTGCGGGAGATCTTTGACCCGCCGTTCGAGGCGTTCTGCCGCCTCAGCCCGGAGGAATTCGTGCGGCAGGTGCTCATCGGCTGCTTTCACGCCCGGGCGGTATTCTGCGGCGATAACTTCACCTTCGGCGCGCGGGCGGCCGGCAATGTGGAAAGCCTGCGCGCGCTGTGTGCCGCCCGCGGCATCGGCGTCACGGTGGTGGAGATGGCCCAGTACGCGGGGGGCGCCGTGTCCTCCACCCGCATCCGCGCCGCGCTGGAGGAGGGCCGCCTGGCCGACGCCAACGCCATGCTGGGCGCGCCCTATGCCATCGACTGGACGGTGCGCCACGGCAAGGGCGTCGGCACCAGCCGCCTGGGCACGCCCACCATCAACCAGAACTACCCCGCCGGCGCGCTGCAGCCCTGCTGCGGCGTGTACCTGACCCGCATCCGCCTGGACGGGCGCTGGTGGCCGTCCGCCACCGGCATCAGCCGCCGCCCCACGGTGGAAGGCCCCGGCGCGCCGGTCAGCTGCGAAACCTATGTGCCCGGCTTTTCCGGCGATGTGTACGGGCAGAACCCCACGCTGGAATTCCACCGCTACCTGTGCCCGGTGCGCAAATACGGTTCGCTGCAGGAACTTTCGGACCTGATCACCACGGCGGCCGCGCGCAGCTGCGCCTATTTCCGGGGGCTGCAGGGGGACGATGCATTTACAACCCCCGCCGAATGACGTATAATGTGGGATATATCCGATAAACCATCCAACAGGAGGGACCCGCCCCTTGTTTGAACGCAAACAGCTGGCCCCCGGCGTGTTCATTACCACGCTGGACGCCGAAAAATTCAACCGCTGCCGCATCACCATCCACCTGCGCTTCCCGGCGCTGCGCCGCGCGGCCACCGATACCGCCGTGCTGCCGCTGGTGCTGGAGCGCGGCTACGCCCGCTGCCCCGATATGACCGCCCTTTCGCGCAAGCTGGCCCGCCTGTACGGCGCGGGCCTGGGCGTGGACCTGGGCGTGGCCGGCACCGACCGCGTGCTGACCGTGGATATCTGCGGCATCAAGGACCGCTTTGCCCTGGAGGGCGAGGACCTGACCCGCGAATATGCCGACATCGCTTTCGGCGTGGTGTTCGACCCGTACCTGGTGGACGGCGTGTTCGACCCCGAGGCCGTGCGCATCGAAAAAGAAACGCTGGACCGCCGCCTGCAGGCCGAGTACAACAACAAGCGCCTGTACTGCGTGCGCCAGGCGCGCCGCCGCTTTTACGGCGATTCGCCGGCCGGCATCGAGCTGGGCGGCTACCGCGCCGACCTGCCCGGCGTGACCCCCGCCACCCTGAAAGCCGAGTACGACCGCATCCTGCGCACTGCCGCCATCGACGTGATGGTGCAGGGGGCGGACGCCGGCAACGTGGCCGAGCGCCTGCTGCGCGCGCTGGAGGGGGTGCCCCGCGCCCCGCAGCCGCCCACGGGGGCCATGGCCATGCCCATTACAGAACCGCGCCATTACAGCGAGCAGATCCCCGGCCTGACCCAGGCCAAGCTGTGTATGCTGTTTACCACCGGCACGCCGGAGGACCTGCCCTCCATCCACCTGCTGCGCATGGCCATGCTGGTCTACGGCGGCTGCGCCACCAGCCGCCTGTTCCGCCATGTGCGCGAACGGCAAAGCCTGTGCTACTACTGCGGTTCCACCGCGCTGCGCGCCACCGGCGTGATGATGGTGGCCTCCGGCGTGGAGCCGGGCCGCGAGGCCGAAGCCGAGGCCGCCATCCTGAAAGAGCTGGACGATCTGCGCCGCGGCCCCATCACCGACGAGGAGATGGAAAACAGCCGCCGCAGCCTGCTTTCCGGCATGGATTCGCTGGGCGATTCCCTGGCGGACATCGAAAGCTGGTACTACGGCCAGATCGTGCGCGGCGAGCCGCTGGCCCCGCCCGCCTATGGCCGCGTGCAGGTAAGCGCCGTCAAGGCCGACGAGGTGCGGGACTGGCTGCAGAGCTACCACTATTCGCTCTGCTACGCCGTCACCGCGGAAGGGGAGGGGAAATGAGCATGAACCAGCATTCCGGCAGCCCGGCGGCCGCCGCGGCCGGCTGCGAGCAGGTCACGCTGCCCAGCGGCCTGACCGTTTTGTGCCGCACCATGCCGGGCTACAGCACGGTACACGCCGCCTATGCCACGGCGTTCGGCGCCATCGACCGCGCCTTTACGCTGGACGGCCGCGCCGTTGCGGTGCCGGCCGGCACCGCGCATTTCCTGGAACACAAAATGTTCGAATCGGAACAGGGCGACGCCTTTGATTTGTACGCGCAGACCGGCGCTTCGGCCAATGCGTACACCGGCTACGACGCCACCTGCTATATCTTTACCGCCACCGACCAGATCGACCGCAACCTGGATATTCTGCTGGGCATGGTCGGCCGCCCCTGGTTCACCAAAGAGACCATCGCCAAAGAACAGGGCATCATCGGCCAGGAAATCAAAATGTACGACGATAACCCCGACTGGCGCCTGCTGACCGGCCTTTTCCGCTGCCTGTATGCGGCCCACCCGGTGCGGGACGACATCGCCGGCACGGTGGAAAGCATCGCGCAGCTCACGCCGGAACTCCTTTACGCCTGTACCGACGCCTTTTACCGCCCGGCCAACATGGTGCTGGCCGTGGCCGGCAACACCACGCTGGACACCGTGCTGGCCGCCTGCCGCCGCGCCGGGCTGGATCGGCCCGCCGCCCCGCACAGCGTGCAGCGCGCGCCGCAGGCTGACCCGGCCCCGCCGCCGCAGCGCGAGCTGGTGCTGACCATGCCGGTCAACAAACCCTGCTTCGGCCTGGGCTACCGCGAAGAACCCATCGCCCGCGGCGATTTGCGCCGCGAACTGCTGGCCGAACTGCTGCCCGACCTGGTGTGCGGCGGCCTGACCGCGCTGTACCGCAAACTGTACGATGAAGCGCTGGTCAACCCGGAATTCAGCGGCGACGTGGCCTGCCAGGTGGACGGCGCCTGCGTCATCGCCTTTACCGGCGAAAGCGAGACCCCGCGCGAGGTGGCCGGCCTGGTCCGCGCCGAGAT
>CALWNS010000149.1 GCA_944382805.1 uncultured Gemmiger sp.
AGCTGGACCTGCCCAGCGCGCCCAAACAGTTTTTGCACTATTTCACCGAGGACGACCGCCCGCAGCCCAAGCTCGACCGCATGCTTGAGAACGGCATGGCGGTGAGCATCGGCCGCCTGCGCGAGGATACGCAGTACGACTACAAGTTCGTCTGCCTTTCGCACGATCCGGTGTGCGGCGCGGCCGGCGGCGCGGTGCTTTTGGCGGAGCTGCTGGCGGCGAAGGGATATTTTGACTGACGCCTTACAGACAAAGGCAAGGAGGTTTTGCCATGAAAGAGTCTGTTTTTACCGGCGCGGGCGTGGCCATCGTCACGCCGATGCACGCGGACGGCAGCGTGAACTATGCGGAGCTGGGCCGCCTGATCGACGACCAGATCGAGCATGGCACCGACGCCATCATCATCTGCGGCACCACCGGCGAGTCGGCCACCCTGACCCATGAAGAGCACGCCGAGTGCATCCGCTTTGCGGTCGAGCACACGGCCCGCCGCGTACCGGTGGTGGCCGGCACCGGCTCCAACGACACGGCCTACGCCGTCAAGCTGAGCCAGCACGCCGAGGAGGCGGGCGCGGACGCGCTGCTGCTGGTGACCCCCTATTACAACAAGGCCAGCCAGGCCGGGCTGATCCAGCATTTTTCCGCCATTGCCAACGCCGTCCGCCTGCCCTGCATTTTGTACAACGTGCCCAGCCGCACCGGCTGCAACCTGCTGCCTGCCACGCTGGCCGAGCTGTGCAAGCTGCCCAACATCAACGGCGTGAAGGAGGCCAGCGGCAACATGGCCCAGGTCAGCGAGATCGCCGCGCTGTGCGGGGACGAGCTGAACATCTATTCCGGCGAGGACGGGCTGATCCTGCCCATTCTGGCCCTGGGCGGCAAGGGCGTGATCAGCGTGCTTTCCAACGTGGCGCCGCAGTATACCCACGACATCTGCGCCGCCTGGTTTGCGGGCGACGCCGCGCGCAGCCTGCAGCTGCAGCTGGGCGCGCTGGAGCTGGTACACGCGCTGTTTGCCGATGTGAACCCCATCCCGGTCAAGTGGGCGCTGAACCGCCTGGGCTGGGCGGCCGGGCCGCTGCGCCTGCCGCTGTGCGAGCCTTCGCCCGCCGTGCAGCAGCAGCTGGAGACCGCCATGAAAAACTTTGGCCTGCTGAAAGATTGACTTTGGCCGCGCAGGGCCGCCGCCCGGGCGGCGGCCCTGCGCGGCGCTTTATCCCCCACGCGCAGCAAAAGGCGCTGTAAGTTTGCAAAAGGAAGTGGAACGTATGACCGATATCATCATCCAGGGCATCCACGGCCGCATGGGCCGCGCCCTGCAGGAAAAAATCGCCGCGCGCGGGGACTGCCGCGTGGCGGCCGGCGTGGACCGCCTGACCGGCGCGGCCGGGGACATCCCGGTCTATACCACGCTGGACGGCCTGCCGGAGGGCACGCGCGGCGTGATCATCGACTTTACCGGCGCGGCGGGCGCGGTGGAGGCCGCGCGCTATGCCGCGGCGCACGGACTGCCCTGCGTGATCTGCTCGACCGGGCTTTCCCCGCAGGACGAAGCCGTGCTGGAAACCGCCAGCGAGAGCATCCCCTTGTTCCGCAGCGCCAATATGTCGCTGGGCGTGAACGTGCTGATCGAGCTGTGCAAGCGCGCCGTGACGCTGTTCGGCGGCGAGTTTGACATCGAGATCGTGGAAAAGCACCACCACAACAAGCTGGACGCCCCCAGCGGCACCGCGCTGATGATCGCGGACGCCATCAACGCCCAGGCCGGCGGGCGGTACGAATATGTGTACGACCGCCACGCGGTGCGCCAGGCGCGCGGGGCGCAGGAGCTGGGCATTTCGGCCGTGCGCGGCGGCGGCATCGTGGGCGACCACGACGTGCTGTTCTGCGGGCCGGAGGAGGTCGTAACGCTGAGCCACCGCGCCCAGAGCCGCGGCGTGTTTGCCGACGGCGCGGTACAGGCCGCGCTGTTCCTGGCCGGGCAGCAGCCGGGCTACTACACCATGAGCGATCTTTTGCGGGGGAAACTGTCATGTCTGTAAAAAAGCGCGCTTTCGCCCTGGCCGCCGGGCTGCTGGCGGCGCTGCTGGCCGGCTGCGGCGCGCCGGCGGCTTCGATCGAAGTGACGGTCACGCCCGCGCCCACCGCCGCCCCCACCCCGGAGCCGACGCCGGAACCGACCCCGCTGGTGCAGACGGTGCGGTTTTCGGCCACCGGAGACAACCTGATCCATGAAGGGCTGTACAACCAGGCGCGCGAACGCGCCGGCGGCGAAGGCTACGATTTTACCGCCGCCTATGAGCCGATGCGCCAGTTTTACGCCGGGTACGATGTGAACTGGCTCAACCAGGAAACGCTGGTCAACGATGACTACGAGCCTTCCGGCTACCCGATGTTCTCCACCCCGGGCGACATCACCAACGCCTTATACGACATCGGGTTCCGCGTGTTCAGCCTTTCGAACAACCACAGCTACGACAAGGGCGCCGGGGGCATCGAATCGTCCATGGCGCACTGGGCGGCCATGCCGGAGGACGTGGTGACGGCCGGGTTCT
>CALWNS010000150.1 GCA_944382805.1 uncultured Gemmiger sp.
AAGGCTTTGAGCGCTTCGCGCTGGGCGCGGGTCAGCTTTTTGGGGATCTCGACGTCCACAATGACGTACTGGTCCCCGCGGCCGCGGCCGTTGAGGTACTGGATGCCCTGGCCGCGCAGGCGGAAGCGGGTGCCGCTCTGGGTACCCTCCGGGATATGCTGCACCACGCGGCGGTCCACGGTGGGCACTTCGACATCGTCGCCCAGCACCGCCTGGCTGTAGGTGGTGGGCACGCGCACCGTGACGTCGTAGCCGTCGCGCTGGAAGATGGGGTCCGGGCGCACGGTGACGTGGACGATCACATCGCCGGCCGGGCCGCCGTTGGAACCGGCGTCGCCCTGGCCGCGCAGCGCGATGTTCTGGTCGTCATCGATGCCGGCGGGGATGCGCACCTCCAGCGTTTTGCGGGCGCCGGTCTTGCCGGTGCCGCGGCAGGTCTTGCACGGGTCCTTGATCACGGTGCCGCGCCCGCCGCAGTGCGGGCAGGGCTGCTGGGACTGCATAACGCCGAACGGCGTGCGCTGCTGGGTCATAACGTAGCCGCGGCCGCCGCAGTGGGGGCAGGTCTCGGGCGATGTACCTTTGGCCGCGCCGGTGCCGCGGCAGTCCGGGCAGGTCTCCTGCCGGTTGATGGTCACCTTTTTGGCGCAGCCGTGGGCGGCCTCCTCAAAGGTAAGGATCACGCTGGCCTGGATGTCGTGGCCTTTGCGCGGGGCGTTGGCCCGGCTGCGGCCGCCGCCGCCAAAACCGCCGAACCCGCCAAAACCGCCGCCGAACAAATCGCCAAAAATATCGCCCAGGTCCACGCCGCCGAACCCGCCGGCCCCGCCAAAGCCGCCGTTTTCGGCCGCATAGTTGGGGTCGACCCCGGCAAAGCCGAACTGGTCGTAGCGCTTGCGCTTTTCGGGGTCGGAGAGAACGTCGTTCGCCTCGTTGACCTCCTTGAACTTTTCCTCGGCCGCTTTATCGCCGGGGTTCAGGTCGGGGTGGTATTTTTTGGCAAGCTTGCGGTAGGCGCTTTTGATCTCGGCGTCGCTGGCGTTTTTGCCAACGCCCAACACCTCGTAGTAATCTCTTTTTTCTGCCATAGGATCACACCTTACACGTTTGCCGGCAAGCCCCACAATGGCCGCCGCCGGCTAAAACTGCGGCGGCGGCCCAAGGCTACCGTGTTCTTTTGGGCCGATCAGACTTCGTGGAAATCGGCGTCGACCGCGCCGTCGTCGGCCTTGGTCTCGCCGCCGGGCTGGCCCTGCTGGGCGTTGGGATCGCCCTGCGCGCCCTGCTGCTGGGCCGCCTGCTGGTAGACCTTTTCGCTGATGGCGTAGAACGCTTTCTGCGCTTCGTCCATCTTGGCCTTGATATCGTCGATGGAGCCGGACTTGAGCGCCTCTTTCAGCGCGCTGACCTTGGTTTCGACGTCGCTCTTTTCGGCGGCGGGGACTTTATCGCCAAATTCGCCCAGCGCCTTTTCGATCTGGAACACCAGCTGGTCGGCGTTGTTGCGGGTATCGACTTCCTCGCGGCGCTTCTTGTCCTCGGCGGCATACTGCTCGGCATCCTTCACGGCCTTGTCGATGTCTTCCTTGCTCATGTTGGTGGAAGCGGTGATCGTGATGCTCTGCTCCTTGCCGGTGCCAAGGTCCTTGGCGGAAACGTGTACGATGCCGTTGGCGTCGATGTCAAAGGTGACTTCGATCTGCGGCACGCCGCGCGGGGCCGGGGCGATGCCGTCGAGGTGGAAGGTGCCCAGGCTCTTGTTGTCGCGGGCGAACTCGCGCTCGCCCTGCAGGACGTTGACCTCCACGCTGGGCTGGTTGTCGGCCGCGGTGGAGAAGATCTGGCTCTTTTTGGTGGGGATGGTGGTGTTGCGGTCGATGATCTTTGTGCAGACGCCGCCCAGGGTCTCGATGCCCAGGCTCAGCGGGGTAACGTCGAGCAGCAGCAGGCCCTTGACGTCGCCCTGCAGCACGCCGCCCTGGATGGCCGCGCCCACGGCGACGCATTCATCGGGGTTGATTCCCTTGAACGGCTCGCAGTTCAGCTCTTTCTTGACCGCGTCATACACGGCCGGGATACGGGTGGAGCCGCCGACCATCAGGACTTTCTTCAGGTCGGAGGGCTGCAGGCCGGCGTCGGCCAGCGCCTTACGCACAGGCTCCATGGTGCGGTCGACCAGATCGGAGGTCAGCTCGTTGAACTTGGCGCGGGTCAGCGTCATATCCAGGTGCTTGGGGCCGTTGGCGTCCGCCGTGATGAACGGCAGGTTGATGCTGGTGGAGGTGGCGCTGGACAGTTCGATCTTGGCCTTTTCCGCCGCCTCTTTCAGGCGCTGGGCCGCCATTTTGTCCTGGCGCAGGTCGATGCCGTTTTCGCGCTGGAAGTCGTTGGCCATCCAGTCGATGATGCGCTGGTCAAAGTCGTCGCCGCCCAGGTGGGTGTCGCCGTTGGTGGCCAGGACTTCGGTCACGCCGTCGCCCATCTCGATGATGGAAACGTCGAAGGTGCCGCCGCCCAGGTCGTAGACCATGATCTTCTGGTCGGATTCCTTATCGATGCCGTACGCCAGAGAAGCGGCGGTCGGCTCGTTGATGATGCGGCGCACGTTGAGCCCGGCGATGGTGCCGGCGTTCTTGGTGGCCTGGCGCTGGCTGTCGTTGAAGTAGGCCGGCACGGTGATGACGGCCTCGGTGACCTTTTCGCCCAGGTAGGCTTCGGCGTCCGCCTTCAGCTTGGAAAGGATCATGGCGCTGATCTCTTCCGGGGTGTAGTCCTTGCCGCCGGCATGGACTTTTTCCGCGGTGCCCATCTTGCGCTTGATGGAGGAGATGGTGTTTTCCGGGTTGGTGATGGCCTGGCGCTTGGCGACCTGGCCAACCAGGCGCTCGCCGGTCTTGGTGAAGCCGACAACGGACGGCGTGGTGCGCGCGCCCTCGGAGTTGGCGATAACGACAGGCTCGCCGCCTTCCATAACGGCCACGCAGCTGTTGGTGGTGCCAAGGTCGATACCAATGATCTTGCTCATACTATAAAACTCCCTTCGTGTACGATCCCGCCCCCGTTGCGGGGTGGATGTTGTCTGTGGATGGTAACTGCTTTTTGGAATTTATCTGAAACGGGCCTGCGGCCCGGTCCATGCGTTTTTGCCCTATTCGGCCACGACCACGGTGGCGTGGCGGATGATTTTGTCCCCGAGTTTGTAGCCCTTTTGGAACACGCGCACCACGGTGCCGCTCTCCTGCCCTTCCTCGGGCGGGACCTGCTGGACCGCGTTCATGAACTGCGGGTCGAACGGCTGGTTCAGGGCTTCGATCTCGGTGATGTGCAGCGCCTCGAACGCCTTGGCGGCCTTTTCCAGCGTCATCAGCACGCCCTTTTTGTAGTTTTCGTCGCTGCACTCGGCCGCGGCGGCCATATCCAGCGTATCCAGGATGGAGAGGATCTGGGTCACGGCGTGGGAAACGCCGTCGTTGAATTTCTGGTCGGCCTCCCGCGCGGTGCGCTTGCGGTAGTTATCGTATTCGGCCGCCGTGCGCAGCAGCTGGTCCTTCAGCTCGCCGTTTTTCTGTTCGGCGGCCTCCAGCTTGGCCTTGAGCGCTTCCAGTTCGCGGGTCTTTTTGCCGAACCAGTCGCGCTTTTCCTTTTCGGACTTTTCCGGCTGCGCGGCGCCTTCGGGCGTGGGCTGCGCCTGTTCCGGCGTTTCCGACATTTCCGGCGTTTCCGGCGCCGGTTCCGCCTGCGGGGCGGCTGCGGCCGGTTCCGCCGGCTGCGCCTGGGCCTGGGTCTTTTCTTCGTTCATGGGGGTCATATCTGTTCCTCCTGCTTTTTGCCGGACATGGACTGCCCGAGCTTGGTGGCAAAATATTCAAGGATGGGGATCAGGTGCTGATAGGCCATCCGGTTGGAACCGATGAGCGCGACCGTGCCGGTCAGGCCGCCGCCGGCCAGGTACCGCTT
>CALWNS010000151.1 GCA_944382805.1 uncultured Gemmiger sp.
TTTGATCGTGACCATCTGCACATCCTCCTGACTGTACTCTCCTCTCAATTATATCCTGTACGCCGCTTTCCTGCAACTGCCCCGCAGCGGGGGCGTATGCGTGTGGGCGCCCCGCCGGGGCGCCCGCGCGGCGTTTTTGCGCCTGTGCAGGCGGCCGCGCGGGCGAGGGTTTGGCAGGTTTCGCCAAGTTTTGCCCCTTCTTTTTTAGCAGAGCGACAAAAATCGCAGGCGAGCGGGAAAAAACGCGCAAACGCTCTTGACGCTGGTACAACGATTGACTATTATGTAAGTATAACGTAGTACTTGTATCGTACTACTTTAACGAAATACGGTTTGGACGCTGATCCTGATGGGAGGTATGTGCATGAAAAAGATCGCGATCGGCGGCGGGCAGGGGTTCTGGGGCGACAGCCCGGATGCCGCCATTCACATGATCCGCAAAGCGGACATCCAGTACATGGGCTGCGATTATCTGGCCGAGCTTACGCTTTCGATCATGGCCAAGCAGCAGCTCAAGGATCCCAGCCGCGGCTATGCGCCGGATTTTGTCACCCGTTTGCTGAAAGAAGCCGGCAAGGAAGCCTGGCAAAAGCATATCCGCATCTGCACCAATGCGGGCGGCATGAACGTGCCCGGCTGCGTGGACGCCATTAAGAACTGGGCCGAGGGCGAGGCGATGCACGGCTACCGCATCGGCTATGTGACGGGCGATGACATCAAGGCCGAGATCCCGCGCCTGCTCAAAGAGGGATGGAACTTCCCCAACTTTGACTATGACGGCGACTTCCACAGCATCCTGGATAAGATCTACAACTGCAATGCGTACATCGGCCACGAAGGCATCGAAGGCTGCCTGGAACAGGGGGCAGACGTGGTCATCACCGGCCGCGCGGCGGACAGCGCGCTGTTTTTGGCGCCGCTCAAGCACGAATTCGGCTGGGCGGCCGATGACTGGGACAACCTGGCCCGCGGCATCATGGCGGGGCATCTGTTGGAATGCGGCGGCCAGGGGGCCGGCGGCAACTATATGTACGACTGGCGCAGCGTGCCGCGCATGGACGAACTGGGCTTCCCGATCGCAGAGCTGACCGCGGATACCTTCGATATCACCAAAGCGCCCGACTGCGGCGGCGTGATCTGTGAGCAGAGCTGCAAGGAACAGTTCCTGTACGAAGTGATTGACCCGGCCAACTACCTGACGCCCGACGTCAACGTGGATGTGAGCCACGCCACGCTGACCCGGGTGGGGGAGGACCGTGTGCGTGTCGGCGGGATCAAGGGCAAGCCGCGCCCGGACACCATCAAACTGTGCGTGGGCTACCACAAAGGCTGGAAAACCGTCAGTATGCTGAGCTTTGCCTGGCCGGACGCCTATGAAAAAGCCCAGTACTGCGCCGAAGTTATCATGAAAAAGATGAAGCGCCTGGGCATGAAGGCGGACGATGTACACATCAGCTACATCGGCCTGAACAGCCTGCACCTGGGCGTGGCCGATATGAGCGAGGAGACGCTCAAGCGCCTGAACGAATGCGTGCTGCGCATCGCCGTTTTCAGCGAGGACAAGCGCGAATGCGCCAAGATTATCCCGGAAATCAACCCTATGCAGCTCAACGGTCCCCCGGGCGCGTCCTTCTTCGGCGGGCGGGCCCATGTTCAGGAGGTCATGGCGCTCTGGCCCACCAGCGTTCCGCGGGACGCCTTGCACATCGAAAGCCATATCCTGGAGGTGAAGTGACATGGCGGAGATCTATCTCAACGATATCGCGCACGGCCGCAGCGGCGACAAGGGCGATACCAGCAACGTCTGCGTGTTTGCCCGCAAACCGCAGTACTACAAGATCATCGAGCGCGAAGTCACGCCCGAGCGGCTCAAAGCCTATTTCGGTGACATGGTCAAGGGCGAGATCACGCGCTACCCTGTGCCCAGCCTGGGCGGCTTCAACTTTGTCATGCAGCACGCGCTGGGCGGCGGCGCGACCATGAGCCTGCGCCTGGACAGCCTGGGCAAAAGCATGGGCAGCGCCGTGATGCGCATGAAGATCCATGTGGAGGAAGGTGAACTGGAATGAGCGAACATGGCGCGCTGGAAAACCTGACCGTTTTGGACCTGACCCGCGTGCTGGCCGGACCGTTTTGTACCATGATGCTGGCCGATATGGGCGCCAACGTCATTAAGATCGAGATCCCGAACGGCGGGGACGATACCCGCGCCTATCCGCCGTTCCGGGAACACAACCTGCAGGGCGAACGCGAAAGCCTGTACTTCGCCAACCTCAACCGCAACAAAAAAGGCGTGACGCTCAACCTCAAAGCGCCGGAGGGCAAAGATATCTTCAAAAAACTGGTGCAGAAAGCCGACATTGTGGTGGAAAATTACCGCCCCGGCGTGATGGACAAGCTGGGCCTGGGGTACGAAGTGCTCAAAGAGCTGAACCCCCGAATCATTTATGCGGCGGTGTCCGGCTTTGGCTGCTACGGGCCGTACCACCTGCGCCCCGGCTATGATATCCTGGCCCAGGCCATGGGCGGGATGATGGCCATCACCGGCCCCAAGGGCGGCGGTCCCACCCGCGCGGGCAGCGCGCTGGGCGATATCCTGGGCGGCCTGCATATCACGATCGGTATTTTGGCCGCGGTCAATGCCCGCACCATCACCGGCCGCGGGCAGCGGGTCGATGTCAGCCTGATGGACAGCGTCATCGCCGCGACCGAAAACACGGCTCTCAAATACCTGGAAAGCGGCCAGATCCCGCCCCGCATGGGCAACCGTTATGCGGCCGTATCGCCGTATGACGGTTTCCGCTGCAAGGACGGCGTGGTGATCATCGCCTGCGGCAACCAGAAGCTGTACAACAAGCTGTGCAATGAGATCCTGCAGCGCCCGGATATGATCACCGACCCGCGCTTTGCGGATATGCCCGGACGCCTGAAATACCAGGACGATATCCAGGTCGTGATAGAGGACTGGCTCAAGGATAAAACGATGCACGAAGCCACCGATATCCTGCTGGCCCACGGCATCCCGGCGGGGCCGATCCTGGATATCAGCCAGATCCTGGCCGACCCCCATGTAAAGGAACGCGAAATGTTCGTCGAGATGGACCATCCCACGCTGGGTCACATCACGGTCAACGGCTGCGCGATCAAGCTGATGGAGACAAAGCCGGCGGTACGCACCCCGGCCCCGGCCCTGGGGCAGGACAACCGCGCCGTTTACCAGGGGATGCTGGGCCTGAGCGAAGCGGAATGCGCCGCTTTGCAGGAAAAACAGGTGTTCTGAAGCAGCGGCCGGCAAACGCCGCTGAACAAAGCAAAAACAATGACAGGAAAGGTACGGTGATCCTATGGCAATGAAACTGACCCCCTACGAGCAGGAAATGCTGGACGGCAAACATGGCGAAGCCAAGCAGTTCGCCATGCGCGCCATGATAAAGATCGGCGAGCCGCTGGGGGCCGAAGAATTCGTGGAAGTCGTTTCGGTACAGGCGATGGCGCATTTCGGCTCGCTGCACATCGCGGGGCGCGATTATATGCGCAAGCTGGCCTGCATGGGCGGCAAATGCTGCGTGCCCTGCACGCAGGACCCTGCCTCGATCCCCTGGGATACCTGGGAGGAGATGGGCTACGACCGCGAATACGCCGCCAACCAGATGGACCTTTGCAAGTCGGTCATGCAGCTGGGCGAATACCATGCCTGGTCCTGCACGCCGTATGTGCAGGGCAACGTGCCGCGCGTGGGCCAAAACGTGGCCTGGGCCGAATCTTCGGCCGTCAGCTACGCCAACTCGGTGCTGGGCGCGCGCACCAACCGCACGCCGGCCGGGCTGGCGGTGTGTGCGGCGCTGACCGGGCGCATCCCCAAATTCGGCCTGTATTTTGACGAAAACCGCAAAGCACAGGTCAAGGTGGTCGTGGACGCCGGCGAACTTTCCGATCTGGATTACAACACCATCGGCATCATCATCGGCAAGCGGGTGGGTAACTATATCCCGGCCATCTACGGCATCCCCGCCAGCACCACCAACGAAAACCTCAAATACCTCGGCGCGTGCGCGGCGTCCAGCGGCTCGGTCGCGTTGTGGCACGCGGTCGGCGTCACGCCCGAAGCGCTGCACGGCGACCCGTTCGAAGGCCGCGAACCGGTGATGGAATTCACCATCACCCGGGAAATGCTGACCGAGACCGAAAAGAGCCTGTGTACCAAGAACCCCGGCGAAGTCGATCTCTATGTGACCGGCTGCCCGCACAGCTCGGTGGCCGAGATCGTCAAGCTGCACGAACTGATGAAAGGCCGCCGCGTGCGCAAGGATAAGGATATGTGGATCTTTACCACGGCCGAAGCCTGCAACATGATGCGCCGTTCCGGCGTGGTCGGCGAGCTGGAAGCCGCCGGCGTGCGCATGATGGTGCAGACCTGCCTGGTCATCAGCCCGCTGGTGGGCAACGGCAAGTACAAGACCCTGATCACCGATTCGGGCAAAAACGCCAGCTACCTGCCCAGCGAACACGGCATCGAACTGATCTACGCCTCGATGGAAAAATGCGTCGAGGCCGTTACCGAACCTGTGTAAAGGAGGGCGCAGCGCATGGCAGAAAAAATCATTCTTCACGGCAGGGCATTGGCGCCCGGCGTGGTCGAGGGCGAAGCCCTCGTCAGCAAGGAATCGCTCGTCTGGTCGCACGGCGTCAACCCGCCGACCGGCCGCATTGTGGATGTGCGCGTGGCGGTGTGCGGGCAGTGCGTCAAAGATAAGATCCTGGTCTATCCTTTGGGCAAAGGCTCCACGGCTTCGGCTACCTGGATTTTGGAAAACACCCGCTGCGGCAACGCGCCCAAAGCGTTTTTGAACCGCGAGACCGAACTCATCATCCTGACCGGCGCGGTGCTTTCCACCGAACTGTACGGGGCGACCATCCCGGTGGTGGACCGGTTGGACCAAAACCCGGACGAAGTTATCGAGACCGGCGACTGGGTCAAGGTCGACGGCGACCGCGGCATCGTGGAAATCACCAAAAAGTCCGTTTGAACTGCGCAGGCAGCATCGTTTTGACAAAAACCATTTACCGGCACCGCGCGGTGTAAAACACGGCGCCTGGTAAGATAAGGAGGATCGTATGACACCGCAAATCATGTTTACGATGGTGGCTATCGTCATCATGTTTATCCTGATGGTCACAGAGATCATCCCGCTGCCGGCCACCATGGCCCTGACCGGCGTGGCGCTGTGCTTTGCCGGCATCGTAGAGCCGGCCAAGCTGTATTCCGAATGGGGCGGTTCGACCATCATGTTCCTGATCCTGATGTCGATCATCGTGGACGCCCTGACCCAGACCGGCATCGTGCAGAACCTGGGCGATAAGCTGTTCGCCGGCAAGATCGTGCAAAACCAGCGCCTGGCGATCTTTGTGGTGTGTATGTTCTGCGGCATCGCCACCGGCTTTTTGTCCAACACGGCGCTCGTCGTCATGATGATCCCGGTGCTGGCTACCATGGTCGTCAAATCGAACGGCGCGCTCAAAATGAAGTATATGCTGCTGGGCGCCGCCACCGAGGCCACCGTCGGCTGCTCGATCTCGCTGATCGGCGGCGCGCCCAACCTGGCCATGCAGGGCGCTTTGGTGGATGCCGGCGTCGAGACGCTGGGCTTCTTTACCGCCGCGCCGCTTACCTTTATCCTAGTCGTGATCACGGCGGTCTACTTCTCTACGCTGGGCTATAACCTGCTGGTCAAGACCTGCGATTTTGACGACAGCGAAGTGGTGGAGCAAAACTGCCAGCGCGAGCGCATCGTCTGCCCTGTGTGGAAAAAGGTGCTAACCCTGGCGGTCCTGGTCGGCTGCATCGTCTGCTTCATTCTGGAAGTGGCCGATAACCAGCTCATCTGCTTTATCGGCGTCGTCATCCTGTGGCTGACCGGCTGCGCCAAGCCGAAAGCCTCGCTCAAAGCGGTCGATTGGAATACGATGTGGGTCTTGAACTTCGCGCTGGTCGTGGCCTCGGCGGTCAACACCAGCGGCACCGGCGAATTTGTGGCCGATGTCGTGCTGGACCTGTGCGGCGCCGAAAACGCCAGCCTGTTCGTGGTGCTCATCGCCGTCTGCCTGATCGGCGGCGTGCTGACCCAGGTCATGTCCAACACGGCGACCAACGCCATGTTCGGCCCGATCTGCATCTCCATCGCCCTCTCCATGGGCATTTCGCCGCTCACGCTCTGCATCCCGGTCATGATCATTGTCAACTGCGCGGTCATCTCGCCGCTGGGTTCCCCCTGCATGACCGTGGCGCTGGTCGGCGGCTACCGCGCCAAAGATTACCTGATCGTCGGTTTGCCGCTCATGTTCATCCTGATCGGCTCCGGCGTGCTGGGTGCGCTGCTGCTGTACGGGCTGTGACCCGGCCATGGACAGCTATTTTGAACAGCAGGCCGCCCGCTGGGACACGCCGGCCCGCATCCGGCGCGCCCGGCGCATCGCGCAGGAGATCCGCCTGCGCGCGGGCGTCGCGCGCTGCCGCGTAGCAATGGAACTGGGCAGCGGCACGGGCCTGGTCGGCTTTGCGCTGGCCGATTGCGCGCAGACCCTGATCCTGAGCGACCCTTCGGCGGCTATGTGCGCCGTCCTGCGCGCCAAAGCCGCAGCCTATCGCGGCCCCGCCGCGGTCCGAGTCTGCCAGGCCCCGCCCGGTCGGCTGCCCGACCCGCCCGCGCCGTGCGGCCTGATCTTCCATTCCATGGCCCTGCACCATGTGCGGGACCTGGGCGCGGCGCTGCGGCAGTCCTGCCAAATGCTGGCGCCCGGCGGCTGCCTGTGCTTTGTGGATATGGAGCCGGTCAGCCGCGCATTCCACGCCGACCACCCGGACTTTGCCGGCTATGACGGCTTTGACCAGGCCGCCCTGCGCGCCGCGTTGGAAAAAGCTGGCTTTTCCGGCGTGCGTTCCGCGGCGTTCCTCCGCGACCAAAAAGTGATCGACGGCCGCGCGCATCCGTTTACGCTGTTCTGGATGTGCGGGACCAAACCGTAGCGGCGGCCCGCCTGCCGGCGCAAGAGCACGGTGCTTTTTGCATCGTGCTTTTTGTTATGCTTGACACGCGACCAAATAACTAATACGGCGTGTATAGCGCACCCGCCCCGCCGTCAAAACCGCTGCGGCCATGCAAAAAACTGCGCAAAACAGGGGAGGGCACCGACATCCTGGCAGGAATTTCCGCCGCAAACCCCCGTAAAGCGGTTGCGAACGGCGGGCAAGTGCGCTATAATGGTAGATAATTGGGTTTCGTGCAGCCATCTGCGCGCCGAAACACAACGTAATATATATTATGTTGCAAACGCCGAACGAAAGGGATCTTGTATGGTCGGCATCGTCATTTCAAACTATAACGGCTGGTCGGATACGGTCAAGTGCCTGGAAAGCCTGCGGCGGCAGACGTTCCGGGACTTCCGCATCTACCTGATCGACGATGCCTCCACGGACGATTCCCCCGCGCAGCTGCGCGCGGCCCTGCAGCCCGGCGATGTCTTTCTGCCGCAGGCGCGCAACCTGGGTTTTGCGGTGGCCAACAACCTGGGCGTCCGCCGCGCATTGCAGGACGGCGCGGACGCGGTGCTGCTGCTCAACAATGACACCGTATGCGCTCCGGATATGCTGGAACAGCTGCTGCGGCACACGCCGCCCGGCGCGGTGTCCTGCCCCAAAATGCTGTTCATGGACCCGCCGGATGAAATCTGGTTCGCCGGCGGCACGCTGGACCGCCGCCGCTGCACCGTCACCCACGAGGGCGGTCACGCCAAGGACGGCCCGGCCTACAACCAAAAGCGGCAGGTCAGCTTTATCACGTTCTGCTGCGTGCTGCTGCCGCGCACGGTGATCGAGCAGGTCGGCTGCCTGGACGAAAGCCTGTTCATGTACTGCGAGGATGTGGACTACTGCCTGCGCCTGGCCGATGCCGGCATACCGCTGTGGTACATCCCGCAGGCCAGGCTTTGGCACAAGGCAGGCGGCACGGCGGGCGGGATGCTCTCGGTATATTACATCACGCGCAACACACTGGCGCTGCGCTGCCGCGGGCGCTCGCGGGCCTTCCGCTGGGGACAGACGGCCAAAGCGCTGCTGACCGGCGGCGCCGGCTGCCTGGCCGCCGCGCTGCTGGGCCACCGCCACGGCCGCAGCTACGGCCGCTGGCGCGGCGCGGTGGACTTCGCCAAAGGCGTTACAGGGCGGATGTAAAGATGAAGGAAAGGAACAAGCAATATGAAAAGAATTGCGATTTATTCGTTTTTTGACAAGGAAGGAATCGTGGATGAATATGTCCCATACCTGTTGGAGGATTTGTGTAAAAATATCGACCGGCTTATCATCGTTTGCAACGGCGTATTGAATCCAGAAGGGAGAAAGAGACTACGTCAGTTTACAAATGAAGTTTTTGTCCGTGAAAACAAGGGATTTGATGCGGGAGCATATCAGGACGTGCTTCTCCATGATTTGTCATGGCAGGAACTGGATGAATATGATGAACTTCTTTTGCTGAATGATACGTTTTATGGACCGTTTTATCCGTTCTCGGAGATGTTCGGTGCAATGGAATCAAAGGACTGTGATTTTTGGGGTATCACGATCCACGGTAAAACCAACGCGCGTATACATGGGATAGATATGGATGGCATCCCAGAGCACGTACAATCTTATTTTATTGCATTTCGTCATAATTTGTTTATAGGCAGAGAGTTTCGGCGTT
>CALWNS010000152.1 GCA_944382805.1 uncultured Gemmiger sp.
ATCAGCTTCAGCATCCAGAGCGGGGCCGGCTTTACCGGCGGCGTGGCCAACATCACGGTCAACCTGGTGGGCGCGGGGGCCGTTTCGGGCAGCGCGGTGTCCGGCAGCACCAGCATTTCGGTGCCCATCAGCCAGCCCGACCGCTTTGAGGTCGGCCAGCTGCAGCTGACCGACAGCATCTACCTGGGCGATACGGCCACCGTCACGCTCAACTTTGTGAACAAGGGGCGCAACCCGGTCGCCAACCTGGAGGCTTCCATCACCGGCGAAAACCTGGGCGCCGAGCTGACGCAGCAGTACATTGGCAACGTGGCCGCCGGCACCGAAAACAGCGTCGATTTTGACCTGTACCCCACCCAGGCCGGCACGCTCAACGGCAGCATCGTGCTGACCTACGAGGCCGAGGACGGCTCGGTCAAGACCGTGAACAAGGATTTTTCGCTGACCGTGATGGAGATGCCGGTCTATGACGACCCGAGCGCGATGGACCCCGGCATGGTGGAACCGGAGCAGCCGGCCGGGTTCCCGGTGTTCGGCATTGTGCTGATCGTGGTGCTGGTCGTGGTGGTGGCCGTGGTGATCGTTGTGATCGTGCGCCGCAAGCGCAAGAAGGCCGCCGCCCTGGCCCGCCTGGAGGGCGACGAGGATGAAGATCTCTGACCAGGTGGCGCTGGCCGCCAAAAACCTTTCCCGCCGCAAGGGGCGCACCGCGCTGACCGTGATCGGCGTGGTGGTAGGCACCTGCGCGGTCATTGTGATGATCAGCCTGGGCATTGCGCAGAACAAAGCGTATGACGAAATGCTGTCCACCTGGGGCGACCTGACCCAAATCCAGGTATACGGCGGCGGCATGGGCGTTTCGGTATCGGTGGGCAGCGTGACGGTAAGTTCGTCGTCCAGCGACGAGCCGGCCAAGCTGGACGACGAGATGATCGGCATATTCAAGTCGATGGATCACGTGGTGGCGGCCACCCCCTACTACGAGGGCTACAACCTGCAGGGGCGCATCAGCTCCGGCATGAACGAGCGCTACCAGATCACCGGCCTGTACAACCTGTACGGCATCGACCCGGCCGCCATGGAGCCGATGGGCTTCCAGCTGACCGAGGGCGAATGGCTTTCGGACACGGCCAACTACGGCAAGGATACGCTGCCGGTGCTGGTCGGCCCCGCCACGGGCTATAGCTTTGAGGACACACGCCGCAGCTACTCTTCGTCCAAGCGGTACCGCTGGCAGGGCCAGACCGACGCCATGGGCAACGAACTGCCGCCCTTTGTGGACGTGAACAAGGACGACATGACGCTGACTTTGTCCGACGGCGACCCCGAAGCGCCCAAGGAAAAGACCTGGAAGCTGAAGGTCGTGGGCGTGATGGCCATGGACGAAAAGAACTATTGGACGCAGAGCGGCATTGTGCTGCGCCTGAAAGACATGAAGATGCTGATGGAGGAGTGCGACGACCTGACCGGCAACAGCTACAACGACACGACCGAGTACCAGAACGTCTATGTCAAGGTAGACGATATGGACAACGTGGATGAGGTGAGCGACGCCATTAAGGAATACGGGTTCGGCACCTACTCGATGGCGGACACGCGCAAAGAGATGCAGAAGCAGGTGGCCCGCAACCAGATGATGCTGGGCGGCCTGGCGGCCATCAGCCTGTTTGTGGCGGCGCTGAACATCGCCAACACCATGACCATGGCCATCTACGAGCGCACGCGCGAGATCGGCGTGATGAAGGTGCTGGGCTGCGAGCTGAAAAACATCCGCCGGATGTTTTTGATCGAAAGCGGGTTCATCGGCTTTATCGGCGGCGTGGTGGGCGCGGTTTTAAGCTGGGGCGTGAGCCTGGTGCTCAACAACCTGATGACCATCGCCAGCCTTTTGATGATGCTGCTGCAAAGCATGGGCGTCCAGGCCAACATCGATTTAAGCTTTTTGCTGAACATGAGCGGCACGGGGTCCTCGACCATGTCGGTCATCCCGCTGTGGCTGGTGGGGGCGGCGCTGGTGTTTGCCACCGTGATCGGCATTTTGTCCGGCATTGCGCCGGCCAACCGCGCCGTGCGCATCAGCGCGTTGGAGGCCATCCGGCACGAGTGATCGTTCCCGCATTTCGTTTCTTTTACGCCCGGCTTCCCGCCGGGCGTTTTTTTGCACGGCGGCCCGCGCCGCGCAAAAAAACAGCGGCCCGCGCCGGATGGCGGGGGCCGCTTGCTTTATGCGGTTTATTTGGCGTATTCGGTGGCGCGGCTTTCGCGGATCACGCTGACCTTGATCTGGCCGGGGTAATCCAGCTCGTCCTCGATCTTTTTGGCAATGCTGCGCGCCAGCAGGATGACCTGGTCGTCGCCCACACGGTCGGGCTGCACCAGGATGCGCACCTCGCGCCCGGCCTGCACGGCGTAGGCGCTTTCCACGCCGTCAAAGCCGTTGCACAGGCTTTCCAGCGTTTCCAGGCGCTTGATATAGCTTTCCATGTTTTCGCGCCGGGCGCCGGGGCGGGCCGCGCTGATGGCGTCGGCCGCCATGATGATAAAGGCCAGCGCGCTCTTGGGTTCCACATCGCCGTGGTGCGCCTCGATGGCGTGGATGACGGCCGGGTTTTCGCGGTACTTTTTGCAGATATCCACGCCGATCTGCACGTGGCTGCCCTCGATCTCGTGGTCGAGCGCCTTGCCGATGTCATGCAGCAGGCCGGCGCGGCGGGCCTGCTGGACGTTCACGCCCAGCTCCCCGGCCATCAGGCCGGCCAGCCAGGCAACCTCCAAACTGTGGGAAAGCACGTTCTGGCCGTAGCTGGTGCGGTACTTCAGCCGGCCGATCAGCTTGACCAGGTCCGGGTGCAGGCTGTGGATGCCCAGGTCCATCACGACCTTTTCGCCCTCGCGCTTCATCTGCAGTTCCAGTTCGCGGCGGCACTTGTCCACCGTTTCCTCGATGCGGGCGGGGTGGATGCGGCCGTCCGCGATCAGGCGCTCCAGCGTCAGGCGGGCGATCTCGCGCCGGGTCTGGTCAAAGCTGGACAGGGTGATGGCCTCCGGCGTATCGTCAATGATCAAATCGCAGCCGGTGGCGGTCTCCAGCGCGCGGATGTTGCGGCCCTCGCGGCCGATGATGCGGCCCTTCATCTCGTCGGACGGCAGCGGCACCACGCTGACGGTGGCTTCGCTGGTGGCGTCCGCCGCACAGCGGGCAATGGCCTGGCCGATCATCTCGCGCGCGATGGTATCGCATTCGTCCTTCATGTTGGCCTGGTAGGCGGCCACACGCATGGCTTTTTCGTGGGTCAGCTCGTCGTCGATCTGCTTGAGCAGCACGGCGCGGGCGTCCTCCTGGGACATGGCGGCGATGGCCTCCAGCTTTTCGACCTGGCGCAGCTTGAGCTGTTCCAGCTCGTCCAGGCGAGCCTGTACCAGCTCGGCGCGCTTTTTCAGGTCCTCCTCCTTGCGCTCCATGGCGGCGGTGCGCTTGTCCAGCGCTTCCTCCTTTTGGTCCATGCGGCGCTCCTGGCGGCTGATCTCGGCGCGGCGGTCCTTGATCTCCTTGTCGGCCTCCGCTTTCAGGCGGAAAGCCTCGTCCTTGGCTTCAACAATGGTTTCTTTGCGTTTTTGTTCGGCTGATTTGATCGCGTCGTTGACGATCCGCTTGGCTGCCTCCTCCGCAGAGCCGAGCTTGGCTTCGGCCGTGCGCTTACGGTAAGTGACGCCCAGGAAAAAACAGAGCGCCCCCACGGCGGCGGCAACGAACACGACCACCAGCACCGTAGTGATGGGATCGAGCATTTGTTGTCAACTCCTCATTAGAAATGGTTGCAAACGAGGAGCGCTGCCGGGACAGGGGCGTTCGATTATTCGATGATCCGTATATTTTGGAGGCCCGCAGCGCCATACCAAAAAGCGCCGCACCGGGGCGGGCGCACGGCAAAACGCCCGCGCAAACGGCGGGCCTGCCGGGCGTGCCCCGGAAAACACATCCAAAGAAACAGCGCGCGCGGCCTGGCGGCCGCAGGCGTGAAACCAAATAAAACGGGCGCCCGCTTGGCAGCGGCCCCCCGGCAAAGCAGGCGGCTCGCACACAGCGCAAGCGGCCCCTTTGCCGTTTGTATACTATTTATAGTTTATCCATATTTGGGGTGCTTGTCAAGGGAAAGCGGGCCGGGTTCGGAAAGATTCGGAAAGAATGCCGGGAGGAAGCGCACGCAAAAGCGCCGCCGCCCCTGCCTGCGGCAGGGGCGGCGGTGAATATTGCGGCAAAATGCGGGGTCAGATACTGAACGGCGTGGTGTTGGCCTCCACGCCGGCATCGCCCCAAAGGCCGCGGCGGGACGCCGCCGGCCGGGCCGCACGGCGGATGCCGCGCACGGCGGCGGCGCCGCCCTCCAGGCAGGCAACGGCGGCGGCGATGGCGGCCACGACTTCGGCCGGGATGCCGGTTTCCACCCGCGGTGCGGGGGCCGGGGCTTTGGGCGCGCGGGCCGCGCGCGGGGCCGGCTCCGGCTTGGGCTGCGGCGCGGGGACCGGGGCGCTCATCTGGCGTTCCAGCAGGGCGATGACCGCCACGCACACCGCCATTACGGCGACCAGGATCACAAGACCCATTGCGTCATTCATTGGTACTTCCTCCTTACAGGTTCCGGCGGGCGCAGCCCGGCCGGGGACGTTTCGTTATGTACTTGTATTATACCACAGCACGCGCCCCTTGGGTAGGGGGCGAAAGCAAAACTGCGGCAAAAATTTGCCCGGCTCTCCCCCGCCCCAGGCTCAGGCCCGGCCGTCCTGTTTTTTGCCTTCGCACGTTTTGCTCAGCTTGGCCAGGAACGCCAGCAGCTGGGCAAAGCCAAAGCCCATAGCCACCATGGCGACGATCAGGGCGAAGCCTTCGACCGAGGGGAACGCATCGGCCGCCAGGTAAGCCAGCGCATAGACGCCGGAGCAGTATTCGAACATGATGGTGGCCTGCGGCGGGCGGGACGGCTCGCTGCTCTGCGCCGCCTTGATCGCGCTTACCAGGCCGCCTACCGCGAACATCACGGTCAGGTACAGCGAGATCGCGCCCAGCAGCGCCAGCACCAGTTCCAGGTCATGCCCGGCCAGGAACGGGCCGGCCGCATAGGCCGCCACGCCCAGGATCGCACTCTTCCAGGAATTGTTCAGCCAGGCGCCGTCCTTGCGGTACAAAAAGCCGGTCAGGCCCAGCAGCAGCGCCGTCACGCCGAACAGCACGCTGTTAAGCACGCCCCACGGCAGCAGGATGCTGCCCGCCAGGCCGGTCACACAGGCCGCCATCAGCAGGCGGATGGGGGTATAAAAGCGGGTCAAGTCTTTGTTGGGTCTCGGCATAGCGAAACAGCCTCCTAGCTGGCCCGGCGCAGTGCCGGGCAAAAAGTCTGTTACCATCATAGCACAATTGCGCGCGGCAGGCAAGGCGCACCGGGCGCACAGGCGGGCGGAGAGGTTTGTGGATTTTTGCAGCTGATTTTTGTAAAACGGGGAACGGAGATTTTTGGCATTGACGCGCCCGGCTGGTTGTGGTATAATAAGCCTTACGCAAGGTAGCCGGCACAGCGTTTGCCCGGCCCCCTGCCCATATGCGGTCGTAGCTCAGCTGGATAGAGCGTTGGACTCCGACAACGGTGACACGGTGGCATTGTCTCCGGTTTTTTGGCGTTGTATCGCTTGAAAATTTGGCTTCGCGCCAAATTTTCCGGTGGTCTGACCACGAACTGACCACCATTGATTTGTCGCCGCTTTATGGATGAATCAATCTTAGTGTTGATTTGCCTCAATCTTTTTTCTCTTGTTATCATCATTTTTTCTAATATGCGCTCGTGGCGCAGCTGGATAGCGCGTGTGACTCCGACTCACAAGGCCGCAGGTTCGAATCCTGTCGGGCGCACCAAAAAGGCCGCTGTATTGCCGTACAGCGACCTTTTTTATTTTGTCATGGCGCAGCGCCTGTCGATCCACTTTGTGACAATGTACGCTGCGATATTGGCCATGACAGATACAGTAAAACTGATAAGATAGTCCATAGGGGCCTCCCTTCTGTGCCGGTTTATTTTGCTAGCAGTTGGCACAGGGACTATTTTATCAGTTTTTTATTTTGCTGGGAATTTTGCGGCGGCAACAGGGCGTTGACCTGCTCCTTCGCCTAATGTGTAGGGGCCGATGCTCACATCGGCCCGCGGGAGCGTTTCAAAGGCAGTTGCCACGCAAACGGCGGCTCTTAGGCCGGAGATTGGCCCACAAGCTGTGTTTCGGAATGCCTCTTCAGCGGTGTTTCTTCGGGCAACCGGGCTCAGTACTTGTGCCGTAGATCAGCCCGTCAAAACGGCCCTTAAATCATCCGGGCAGACTTGTTACAGCCCCATCACCTCCCCCAGCTTCTCCTGCGCCTCCCGCTTTTTCTTGTCAAAGGCATGGGCGTAAATGTCCAGTGTCGTACTGGCCTGGGAATGACCCAGCAGGCTGGCCACCGTGCGAACATCTACGCCTTGGGCAATCAACAAACTGGCGTTTGTATGCCGCAAACTGTGTACGTTCAGGTTCTCCGGCAAACCGTTCTGTTTTAGGATTTTCTTGAAACGGAACGTGAACGTGGTCGGCACCATCGGATCGCCGTTCGGCTGGCGGAACAGGTAGTCATCTTCCTGTAATACCTCATCGTTCTGCTTACGCTCCCAAGTACATTGCTGTTTCCAGGATTTAAGCAGTTTCGCCATCCCTTTACTGATATACACCACCCGGTTCCCGCTGGCTGTTTTGGGCGGCTTCACAAAGATTGGTTCGTGGCTCAATTTCACCACGTTGCGCTGGATGTGGATGCTGCGCTTTTTCCAGCTAATGTCACTCCACCGCAGCCCGCAGGCCTCTCCGCGGCGCATCCCGGTGGCCAGCACCAGTTTGAAGTAGGTCTCGTATTTCAGGCTTTGGCCCTCCAGGGCGACAATCAAACGCTGCACCAGTTCCTCGTCCGCCACCGGCCGCTCCTTCTTCTCACCCTGCGGCTTGTACATCCGCCAGGCAGGGTTGTGCAGCAGGTAACCTTCCTCCACGGCATCGCTCAAGATGCTGCACAGCGTGTTGTGGATGCCTTCCACAGATTTTTCCGAAAGCGGTTTGCCGTCTGTCAGCTTAGGCGCCTTGCGCATCTCCTCGTAAAAATCCCGGATGACCTCTTTGCGCAGGTCGGTCAGCTTGTAGTGCCCCAGCGCAGGCAAAATCCGCCGCACGTCCTGCCGGTCGCGGAAGTAGGTGGTTTTTGCCAGCTTATCGGGCGCGACATCCGCCAACCAGTGGTCAATATACTTGGCTAACGTAACGCTCTTGTTCACCGGCTCCGGGGTGTGATGCACTTCCCGCTCGAACAGCACCGCCTGTTCCTGTAACCACTTCTCGCGCTGCTTTGGTTTTAACTCCACCGGCGGATGCACGGTTTTCTGTGCCGATTTCAGCCGGTTGCCCTCGTAGTCGTACCCACGAGATACAACGATTAAA
>CALWNS010000153.1 GCA_944382805.1 uncultured Gemmiger sp.
GTAATCCACATCGTTATACGCCACGGCAAAACTCTGTTCGTCCAGGCCGCCGGCCGCGCGGTACAGGCTTGCCTTGGTCATCAGGCAGGCGCCGGTCACGGCCATATAGTTCTGCGCGGTCACCAGGCGGTAGAGGTCGCCCACCGCGTCGCGCGGGTAGCCCTTGTGGCTGTGCCCGGCCGAGCCGTTGATGCCCATGATGACCCCGGCGTGCTGGATGGTATCGTCCGGGTAATAGAGCTTGGCCCCCACCGCGCCCACGTCCGCGCGCTGGCTGTAGCTGAGCAGTTCGCGCACAAAACCGGGCGACAAAAGCTCGATGTCGTTGTTGAGCAGCAGCAGGTGTTCGCCGTTTGCCTGGCGCGCGCCAAAGTTGTTGATGGCCGAAAAGTTGAACGCCCCCTGGTAGCGCAGCACGCGGCAGCGGGGATAGCGCGCGGGCAGGGCAGCATAATACGCTTCGGTAGCGGGCTGGGTGGAGTTGTTTTCCAAAACCAGGACTTCCATATTGTCATATCCGGCGTTTTTATACAAACTGGATAAGCAGCGTTCCAGGTCGTCGGTATGGTCCTTGTTGGGGATCAGCACACTGACAAGGGGGTGCGCCGTCAGTTCGTAGCGGATGTGGAACGCGCCGGGCGCGCCCTCCACCGCGCTGACGCTGCCGGGCATACCCAGCCGCCGCAGCTGGGCTTCGACGGCGCGCGCGCCGGCGGCCAGCGCATAGGGCTTGGCCGCCATGCCCGCGGCGGTCGAGCCGGCGTGCTCGCGCCAGATATAGAGCACCTTTTTGATATGTTCGATGCGGCGCGCCTTTTCGGTCAGGCGCAGCACCAGGTCGTGGTCCTGCGCGCCGTCGAAGGCCGGGTCCTCGCAGGCGCCGGCCGCTTCCAACAGCGGGCGGGAGAACACGGTCAGGTGGCAGATGTAGTTGCTGCCGCGCAGCGTATCGGGGGCGAAATCCGGCTTAAAATGGTAGCCGCCCGCCTTTTTCAGGTCGGCCGAAAGGATGATCTCGTCGGAATAGACAAAGTCTGCCCCGGTGTTTTGGATGGTCTGCGCACATTCATACAGCGCATTGGGGTACAGCAGGTCGTCGTGGTCGAGCAGGGCCAGGTAGTCCCCCGCCGCCAGGCGGAAGCCGGCCGTGGTGTTGGCGGCGATGCCGCCGTTTTCGATCTTTTTGTACAGCAGGCGCGGGTCTTTGGCCGCCCATTTTTGCGCCAGCGCGCCGGGGGCGGGGTGGGCGGCGTCCGAAGCGTCCACCAGCACGAGCTGCCAGTTCCCGTAAGTCTGGCGGCGCACGCTGTTCACCATCTGCTTAAAAAACGGCAGCGGCGTGTTGTAGACCGGCACCACCACGCTGATGCGCGGGCCGCCGGCCAATGGGTGCGCGCGCTGGGCTTTCAGGTCGCGGCGTAGCGGCAGGTCCGCCCGGTGCCGCCAGGAATCGTAGTGGCAAGCCAGCTGAAGGCGGAACACGGCGTCCCGCCACAGCTGCTGCACGCCGCGCTCCCGCACGGTGGCCGCCGAACGGCGGGCCAGGTCGGCCAGGTGGGCGGGGTCCAGCAGGCGGCGGGCCAGCAGACCCAGGCTGTCCGCCTGCGCAACGTCGGCCGGGCGGGGTTCGGTGTTTTCGGTTTTGGGTCTGTGCGGCATAGCGGCCCCCTTGGTGTTTTGAAAAATGCGGCGCTGCGCGCCGCACGTTTTGTGGTTCAGTCTTTCGGTTTTTCGAAGTTTTTATACTCGGCGGTCACTTCGGCCGTGGGGCCGTTGCGGCGCAGGCGGCCGTGGTCCAGCCAGGCGACCTTGTTGCACATACGCTCGATCTGTTCGATGGAATGGCTGACCAGGATCACGGTGGTGCCGCCGCTCATGAGTTCGGCCATGCGTTTTTCGCACTTTTGCTGGAACAAAAAGTCCCCCACCGAAAGGATCTCGTCCGCGATCAGGATATCCGGCTTGGTCATGGTGGCCACGGCGAACGCCAGGCGCGCCACCATGCCGGAGGAGTAGTTTTTGAGCGGCACGTCCAAAAAGTCGCGCAGTTCGCTGAACTCCACGATGTCCTCGAACTTGGAGTCGATGTATTTGGGCGTGTAGCCCAGCACGGTGCCGTTCAGGTAGATGTTTTCCCGCGCGGTCAGGTCCATATCGAAGCCGGCGCCCAGTTCGATCAGCGGGGCGATGGTGCCGCGCACCGTCACCTTGCCGGCGCTTGGCTTGTACACGCCGGAGATGATCTTGAGCAGCGTGGATTTGCCGCTGCCGTTCAGGCCGATCAGGCCGTAGAAATCGCCGGGCATGATGTCCAGGCAGACATCGTCCAGGGCAAAAAACTCGTCAAAGCGCACGCCGCCGTGCAGCAGGGCCACGAAATACTCTTTCAGGCTCTCGTGCTTTTCCTTGGCCAGGTTAAAGCGCATCGAGACGTGCTCGACCGAGATGATGGGCTGTTGCTGTGCCATGGCTGCGCCCCCTTACATATACAGGACAAGTTTGTCCTGGTTTTTCTTGAACACAAGGATGCCGACCGCCATGCTCAGCGCCGCGCACAGGAAGCAGACGGCGAGCATGGTGGCGTCCAGCCCCTGGCCCCACAGCACGCAGCGGCGGAACGCGGTGATGTACCAGTACATCGGGTTGATGTGGATCAGCCGCTGCATCACGCCGGAAAGGGCTTCCGGGTCATAGAAAATGGCGCTGGCATAGACCAGCAGGGTGCAGAAAACCTCCCAAATATGCATGATATCGCGCACAAAAACATACATGGCCGACAGAAACAGCCCGATGCCCAGGCTGAAAAAGAACAGCATGACCAGCGGGTAGACGGCCATCCAGGCCGTGGCCCAGGTGACCGGCGTCCAGGTAAGGACAAACACGATGACCAGCGCGATAAAGCTGAACAGGCAGTTGACCAGCGCAAAGCAGGCCTTTTCCATGGGGAAAATGTATTTGGGAATGTAGACCTTGCGAAGCAGCGGGGCGTTTTTGAGCACGCTTTCCATGGCCATGGTGGTCGATTCGCGGAAAAAATTGAACAGCAGCTGGCCGATGATAAGGAAGGCGGCAAAGTTGGGGATGCCTTCGCCCCGCAGGCCCCGCATGATGGAATCGAACACCAGGAACATGACCAGGCAGGTCAGCAGCGGGTTGAGCACGCTCCACGCCACGCCCAGCACGCTGCGGCGGTACTTGAGCTTGAAGTCCCGCGTGATGAGGTTTTGCAGCAGGTAGCGGTATTTCCAGAAATTCGCAAAATGCGTTTGTAAACTGTGCACGGCGGCTCCTTAGTATTTTTCGAAAAATTCAAACTTCTGCTGCGCAAAGGGGGTGTGTTCCTTGTCCTTGGCGCTGGTTTTGTGCGCGCAGCCGCAGTCCGGCCACTGCACGCCGACGGTCGGGTCGTCGTAGGGGATGCCGCCCTCCGAAGCCGGGTCGTAAACGTCGGTACACTTGTAGCAGAATTCCGCCACATCGGACAGCACCAAAAAGCCGTGGGCGAAACCCTCCGGGATATAGAACATCTTTTTGTTTTCGGCGGAAAGGGTCACGCCCACCCATTTGCCAAAGGTGGCGCTGTGGGGGCGGCAGTCCACGGCAACGTCGTACACTTCGCCCAGCGTCACCCGCACGAGCTTGCCCTGGGTGTGGTTTTTCTGGAAATGCAGCCCGCGCAGCACGCCTTTGCCGGAACGGCTCTGGTTGTCCTGCACAAAGGGGCGGTCGATACCGGCGGCGGCAAAATCGTCGGCCTGGTAGGTCTCCATAAAATAGCCGCGGTCGTCGCCGAACACGGTCGGTTCAATGACGACGACGCCGGGGATCTCGGTCTTGATAAAGTTGAATTTTCCCATGATAGAACGCTCCTTTTGCAAAAAACAGTGCGGCGGTCGGGCACACGATTGCTATTATACTGTCTTATTGTACTCTTTTTTGCGCCCGCGCGCAAGATGGAAGCGGGCCGGGCGGCAATTTTACAAGTTTTTTGGCTTGCCTTTGGCCCCCGGCCATGGTATGATAGGCCCACCGGGAGGTGAGCGCATGACCAAGGCCGAAGCCCGCGCCCAGGCCCGCGCGCTGTGGCGGCAATGGGACGCCGCCGCGCTGCGCGCCATGGGCCGCCGTATGGCGCAGGAGCTGTTTG
>CALWNS010000154.1 GCA_944382805.1 uncultured Gemmiger sp.
GGTATACCGGGCTTTCGCCGGTGTTTTATGCGCTGGCGGCCATTGCGCTGGTCACCAGCGACCCCACGGTCCAGCGCTTCTCCTGCGTGTATGCCAGCCTGTTCGGCGTGTTGTACGCGCTGCTGCGCCAACCGGCCCGCAGCGTGCGTGCGGCCGCCACCGTCGGCGCCGTGCTGCTGGCCGCCGGCGTCGCCGTGCTGGATTTCCGCGCGGTCTACCGGGACGCCCCCCTCGAGGAGCTGACGGCGCCGGTGCCGGCGGGGGTCTATGCGGGGCTGTACACGACGCCGCAGCGCGCCGGCGACCTGCCGGAGCTGGAGCGCTACCTCAACGAAACGGTCGGCGAGGACGAACCCTATGCCTTCCGCGACAACGCCCCCTTCGCCTACCTGATGATGCACCGGGGCGTCGTGTGCGATATGTCCACCTGGGACTGCCTGCAATATACCTATGGGCGCAACGCCCCCGCGCTGCTGTTTGATTACTACCGCAGAAGGGGTGAGATCCCGCGCACCATCGTGTATATCGACTGGGGCCGGGACGACGAGCTCTCGGCCGAGGACCCGGATTTCCGCTATAACGACTGGCTGAACGCCTATTATACGCAGGAAGCGGAGGTCGCCCTCGACGGGACGTTCCGCCGTGTGCTGGTGTACCGGTACAACGGGACGTTCGACGGCGACATCCAGCGTTGGGTGGATCAATATTACAACGTAGTATAAGTTCAGGAACGAAAAAGCAAAGGTGGTGCCGCAGGTGTATTCGATCATTGTTCCCTGCTACAAATCCGCGCAGACCATCGAAACGGTGGTGTGCACAACGGCGGAAGAGATGGAAAAGATGGGCCGGACGGAGTTCGAGTTCGTCCTGGTCAACGACTGTTCGCCGGACGGCGGCGCGACGATCGCCAAGCTGCGGGAGCTGGCGGCGCGCTTCCCCTTTGTCAAGGTGCTGGACCTGGCCAAAAATGCCGGGCAGCACAACGCGGTCATGGCCGGGCTGCGCGCGGCGTCGGGGGATGTCTTCATCAGCATGGACGACGATATGCAGACCCGCGCGTCGGAGCTGCCCAAGATGTTTGCGGCGTTTGACGCGGGCTACGATGTCGTGTACGGCGCCTACCCCCAAAAAAAGGAATCCCCGTTCCGGCTGTTCGGCAGCTGGGTCAACAAGATGTGCGCCGTGGTGTTTCTGGGGCGCCCCAAGGACCTGCGCTCCTCCAGCTTTTGGATCATCCGCAAATATGTCCGGGACAACATCATCCGCTACGAGGGCGGCCATTCCTACATGCTCGGGCTGATCTTACGCTCGACCTCCAACATCACGCAGGTGGAGGTGGAACATTTTGAGCGTGAGGCCGGGCGTTCCGGGTATACCTTCAAGGCGCTGCTGCGGTTGTGGAGCAATATCATCGGCTTTACGGTCAAGCCCCTGCGGCTGGCCGTGCAGTCCGGCATGGTGATCTCGGCGCTTTCCCTGCTTACGGCGCTGGTCATCCTGCTGCAAAAGCTGTTACAGCCCAGCCTGGATACCGGGTGGCCGTCGCTGATGGTCAGCATCTTCTTCTCGCTGGGCATCCAGCTGTTCTTTATCGGCCTGATCGGCGAGTACATCGGCCGCACCTATATGGCGATCAACCGCGAACCCCAGTACGTCATCCGGGCGACCTACAACCTCTCGCCGGAGGGGGAGGCCGCCGCGGCGCAGCCCCCCGAACGGGAACCGGCCTGCACGGCGGGGAGCCGGTAACAAGGATCCATAAACAAAAGATAAAGGGATGGAAAACTATGGCTAGAATCATGGTGGTCGCCGGCGGCGCATGGCAATGCCCGATCGTCCGGCTTGCCAAAAGCAAGGGCCATTTTGTGGTCTGCACCAACCTGTACCCGGATTCGCCCGCGTTTGCCTATGCGGACGTGGGCGTGGTCGCCAACGTGCTGGACCGGGAGAAAAACCTTGCCATCGCCCGGCAGTACCGCCCGGACGCCGTGCTGACCGCGCAAAGCGACATCGCGGTGCCCACCGTCGCGTATGTGGCGGAACAGATGGGCCTCAAGGGCATCGGCCTGGAAATGGCGAACCGCTTCACCAACAAATACACCATGCGGGAGTTTACCAGCCGTTCGGGCTTCCCCTCGCCCCGGTTCCGCAAATGCTATACCGAGGAACAGGCCGTCGACTTTTTGCAGCAGACGCCCGTGGCGATCCTCAAACCGCTGGACAGCCAGTCCAGCCGCGGCGTCCACATCGTCCGAAGCGCGCAGGAGGTCCGGCAGCATTTCGCGGACTGCGTGCAGTATTCCAACGCCGAGAAGGCGGTCCTGATCGAAGAATATATCGAGGGGACCGAGTTCACCGTCGACGGCATCAAGACGCCGACCGAGTATGCCGTCACCGCCATCTCGGAAAAATCGCACTACGCCCACAACCCCAACATCGCCAAGCGGCTTTTGTTTACCCGGCACAACGACCGCTACGACTACGACAAGCTGCGCAAAGTCAACACGGCCATGGTGGAGGCGATGGGCCTGCCGTTCGGCGCGACCCATGCCGAGTACAAGTACAAAGACGGCGAGTTTTACCTCATCCAGATCGCGGAGCGG
>CALWNS010000155.1 GCA_944382805.1 uncultured Gemmiger sp.
TTGAGCAAGCGGTCGGCCAAGCAGAGCGCCGAGGACAAGAGCGGATATCAAAACCGTTACCCATACAGCGGCAAGATTATCTGCGGTGTCCACAAGATGCCCTATTACAGATCGCTGTACCGCTATAAGAGCGGAAATAAGGAGATCTGGCAGTGTCAGGAATACACCCGAAAAGGGAAGGAGGGGTGCACTTCACCCATCATTTATACCAGTGAAGCGGATGAAATCCTTCGGCAGGTGCTGGAGGAGCTTGCTGTCAATAAGGCGGAGATCATCCACGAGCTGGTCAGGATTTACCAATCAATCGGCAACGGAAGCAAGACAGAAGAAGACATTGCCCGGAGCCGGGTGGAAATCGACAGCATTTTGAAGCGGAAGGATAAGCTTCTTGATTTGAGCATTGACGGGCGCATCTCCGATGAGGAATTTTCCCAGCGTAACAGCCGCTTCAATGCGGAGATCGAGAAGCTGCGGGCCCGATTGGCAGAGCTGGAGGAGGAAAAACAGAAAAATCAGGAGATGCTCCAGTCGATCGACGTGCTGCGCCAGGCCATCACCAGAGAGCTGAGTTTTGAGAACGGGTTTTCGGTTGGCGTGGTGGACGCCTTATTGGACCGCATGGAGGTACACCCACAGAAAGAAGGCGAAAAGGACGTGATTCATGTCTCGGTCTACTTGAAGGCCCTCCCGGAAGAAGAGAAATTCTGCATCCAGCGGAAGCGTGGGAGCACTTCTGTTTGTTCCGGACAATACACATGATGCGGGCGGTGATCCGCACCGAGCTGAGCCCCATCGTGGGCTCCGAGCGCCAAAGCGAGGAGCTGGTCCAGAGCCTGCTGGCCGATTTTGCCGACGACCCCGCCCGGCTGTGGCAGTCCAACCTGTTTGGCAAGAGCCTGCACCAGCTGGTCAACGAGGGGCTGCAGGCCAAGCTGCTGCATATGCCCCAGGCGGCGCGCAGCCGGCTGCAGGTCACGCTGGAGCGCATCATCAACGAAGGATGCGACGGCCTGATCTGCATCCTGCTGTGAGCGGGAAAGGGGGAACTGCGATGCGTTTGCCCTGGCCCGGGGGAAGGCTGCGGCGGGACCTGGCGGCCCGCCGCGCCCGCGCCGCCGCCGTGGAAGCGCTGCGGCAGACCCTGCGCGCGCTGCGCGCCAATGACAGCGCGTTTCAGCTGGCGCAGGACCGGCTGGCGGTGGAACAGCTGATCTACGAGCGCGCGGCCCTGGAATGCCGCTGCCGCGCCCTGCTGCGCGAACTGCGCGCGGAGGGCGGCTGATGCCGCCGGCCGTGTGGGTTGCGGCGGGCGTTTGCGTGCTGGCGGTGGCGCGGGCGGCAATGGCCGGCCCGCGGCCGCTGCGCGCGCTTTTGTCCGGCGCGCTGTGCGGTTTGGCGGCGCTGGCTGCCGTGGCCCTGGCCGCGCCGCTGACCGGCGTTGTGCTGCCGCTCAACCCGTTCACGGGGTTTGTGGCGGGGGTGCTGGGGCTGCCGGGGGTGGTGGCCCTGCTGGTCGTGCCGCTGCTGCTGTAAAAGCGGAAAACCCGGCGCAGGCGCTTGCCTGTGCCGGGTTTTTGTGCAGGGGAAAAACGACTGGACCGTAAGCCGGGTTCTGTATTAAACGACGATCTATCTTGACCTTGCGTTGCCGCAAGGCTCCGCCCGCGGGCCGCTGGGGTCCGCCGGTCATGCCATCTCCGGGACGTGCGAGGCTTCCACATTTGTCCCATACGGATGTTGCTTCTGACAGGGTTTACATAGCCGCAAAGTCGCCAGTGCGCTGGTGAGCTCTTACCTCGCCTTTCCATCCTTACCGCGCAAAAGCGCGGCGGTTTCTTTCTGTTGCACTTTCCCTGGGGTCACCCCCGGCTGCCGTTAGCAGTTGCCATGCCTCTGTGAAGCCCGGACTTTCCTCAGGCTGCGGCCGTTGCCGGCCGGCAGCCCGCCGCCGTATGTTCCACTCGTTTTTACCTCCTATTTTATACCACATCTATGAAATTTTGGCAAGCAGTTTGCATATGGCGGCCCTTTGTGCTATAATGGCAGGCGTATAAGTATGGGGAAGGGGGCGCGCAGGTGGCCGAACTGTGTTATACGGTCCCGCCTTCGGCCGAAGGCGTCCGCCTGGGCGTGTTTTTGCGCAGCCAGGGGGTCAGCGCCACCTGCATCAAGGCGGTCAAGCACCACGGCGGCGGGTTCTGCGCCGACGGCGCCCCTTTGCACACCGACCAGCCGGTCCGCGCCGGGCAGCGCATCACCTTTGCGCTGCCGCCGGAACCGCCCACTTCGGTCGCGCCGCAGCCGGTGCCTTTCACCCTTTTGTACGAGGACGGCTTTGCCGCCCTGGTCGATAAACCGGCCGGCCTGGCCGTACACCCGACCCTGAACCATTCGGACGGCACGCTGGCCAACGGCTGGCTGTACCACCTTGGCCGGCAGGGGCGCGCCGGCGTATTCCGTCCGGTCTACCGGTTGGACAAAAACACCAGCGGCCTGTTGCTGCTGGCCCAAAATGCCTTTGCCGCGCCGGCGCTGGCCACCGGCGCGCACAAATGCTACCTGGCCCTGGCCGAGGGCACGGTCGATGCCGCCCTGCGCCGCATCGAAGCACCCATCGCCCGCCGCGGCGATTCCATCATCGGCCGCTGCGTGCGCGCCGACGGCAAACCCAGCGTGACCGAGCTGCGCGTGCTGGGGGCCGGGGGCGGGCACACGCTGCTGGCCTGCCGGCCCGTTACCGGGCGCACCCACCAGATCCGCGTGCACCTGGCGCACGCCGGCCACCCGCTGGCCGGGGATACGCTGTACGGCGGGCATACCGGCCTGCTGGAACGCCACGCGTTGCACTGCGCCGCGCTGCGTTTTACCGGCCCGGCCGATG
The DNA here is from genome assembly GCA_944382805.1 of uncultured Gemmiger sp. Taxonomy (GTDB): domain Bacteria; phylum Bacillota; class Clostridia; order Oscillospirales; family Ruminococcaceae; genus Gemmiger. Next base: position 2,882 of record CALWNS010000155.1, read on the forward strand.
GGCAGGAACGGCAGTTCTTCTGCCCGCCGCCGGCCGACCTCCGGGCGGCGCTTGCCGCCTGCGGCCTGCCGCAGGGCGATGCGCTGCGGGGGCTGACCCTTGCCTTTCTGAACGACTGACCCTCCGCCGGCAGCAAACCGCGCCGGCCCGGAAAGGAGCTTTCGCTTGAACCCTGTACATCTGGAAGATAAACCGAAGCAAAAACAGCCCCGCCGCCGCACGCCCGGCCGGTTCGCGCTCTGGCTGGACCAGGTGCGCTGCGACCGCACCGTGCGCGCCTGGCAGCGCCGTTCGCGCAAGCAGGCGCGTCGGGAACGCCTGCGCGAACGCCTGCGGCAGATCCCGCACGCCGGCGCGGCGGGGGATACCTTGTACCTGACCGGCTTTTGGGTCGAATACGCCGCGGTCTGCGCCGTGCGCGCCGCAGCGCGGGTGCTGTATGCCGTTGTGGCGCAGGCGGGCCGCCTGCTGGGGCTTGTTCTGCGCCCGCTGCTGCGCGGGCTGCTTACGCTGGCCGGCGATCTGGCCGAGCCGTTCCGCCGTATGCACTCCGGCCTGCGCCATATCGGTGAACTGACCGAGACCCTGCAAACGGAAGCCCCCCGCGAGATCCGCCGCGAAAAGCTGCGCTATTTCGGGCGCGGCGCCAAGCTGTACTTTCCGCTGGTGCTCACGGCGCTATCCTACCTTCTGCCGGTGGCGGCGGCCGTGGGGTTCGTCGCCATCGTACACGAGAGCCTGAACGCCGAGTATGTGCTGGAGGTCATGGTCGCCGGCGAACCGGTCGGCAGCGTGGCCAGCGAACAGGTGTTCGAGCGGGCGCGCGACGACGTGCAGGGCCGCCTCCAGTCCGCCCGGGGCGCCGTGGGCGAAGAGGACGGGATCACGGCGGCCAGCCTGGAGCTGGACCCCGCCTATACGCTGACGGTCGGCGGCAACGCCATGAACGAGCTGGAGGTGGCCAACGCCATCCTCGGTGCGTCCGGCAGCGCCATCGGCGAGGCAACGGCCGTTTACATCGACGGCCGCCTGCGCTATGTCACGCAGGAGGGCGACCATCTGCGCGCCTACCTGGAATCGGTCAAGCAGCCTTACGAAAGTTCGACCGACCCCAATGTGCGCGTGGACTTTGTGCATGATATCGAGCTGGTGGACGGCATCTTTTTGCAGGATTCCGTCATCGGCTACAGCGAACTGATCACCGCCCTCAACGAGGAGGGCAGCGTGCTGACCTATACGGCCGAGCAGGACACGACCGTGCAGGCCCTGGTGGAGGCGACCGGTGTGGCGTGGGATTCGCTGGCCATGCTCAACCCCGAACTGACCGACCTGGACCAGCAGGTGGCGGCCGGCACGCAGGTCGTCACCGGCGTCAGCGAACCGAACCTGCTGCAGGTCAAGGTGGTCCGGCGCGAAAGCTATACCAGCGTCATTCCCTACGACACCATCGAGACCGAAAGCGACGAATACGATTTTGGCGAAAAGATCGTGACCAGCGCCGGCGTGGAGGGCCTGCAGGAGATCACCCAGGATATCACCTACATAGACGGCGTGCAGACCGAGGTCAGCACCGTGTCGGTCGAAACGCTGCAGGAGCCTGTCAGCGAATATGTCACCAAGGGCACCCACCTGCGCAGCGGCATGACCGCCAACTACGGCTCCGGCCAGTGGATATGGCCGGTGCCGCAGTACACCTACGTCAGCCGTTGGATGAGCTCCTACCACAAGGGCGCGGATATCTGCGCGCCCTACGGCGTGCCGGTCCTGGCTTCGGATTCCGGCGTGGTCACAACGGCCGGCTACCACTACAGCTACGGCAACTACGTCATCATCGACCACGGCAACGGCTGGCGCACCCTGTACGGACATATGTCGTCGCTGGCCTGCTCCAGCGGCCAGGCGGTGGAACGCGGCCAGACCATCGGCTATGTCGGCTCCACCGGCAACTCGACCGGCAACCACTGCCATTTCGAAATGTACCAAAACGGTTCGCTGGTCAGCGCGCGCAATTTCTTCGGCGGAATGTAATGCGGTAAAACCGCTCAAAAATTCACAGGGAACCGGCGTGTTTTTAAGGTAAGGCTGCAAATACTAGGGGCAGCACTTTTCAAAACGCCCCGGATGTTGTATAATAAAAAGAAGAGTGTGATCTGGCAACTGCGGCGCGCCTGCAAGGGGTATGCGCCGGTGCAAAGGAGAGTAACCACTTGGAAAAGTTTGTGATTCGCGGCGGCAAAGCCCTTTCGGGCGATGTTCTCATCGGCGGGGCCAAAAATGCGGCGGTGGCCATTCTGCCGGCCACCATTCTGGCCGCCGATAAATGCCTGATCGAAAATCTGCCCTGTATCAGCGATGTCATGGTCTCGCTGCAGATCCTCAGCGAACTGGGGGCCAGCATCCGCATGATCAGCAAGAATATCTACGAGATCGATACGACCCACATCGACTGCACCGAGGTCTCCAACGAGCTTTCGCGCCAGATGCGGGCCAGCTATTATTTCCTGGGCGCGCTGCTGGGGCGTTTCGGCGCCGGTCAGGTGGCCATGCCGGGCGGCTGCAACCTGGGGCCGCGCCCCATCGACCAGCACCTGAAAGCGTTTGCCGCCATGGGGGCCGAAGATTCGGTTGAATACGGCATGATCCGCGTTCGTTCGCAGCATCTGCACGGCGGCCGTGTCTTTTTTGATACGGTCTCGGTCGGTGCTACCATGAACGCCATGCTGGCCGCCGTCATGGCGGACGGCCTGACCGTTCTGGAAAATGTCGCGCGCGAACCGCATATCGTGGACCTGGCCAACTGCCTGAACATGATGGGGGCCGATATCCATGGCGCCGGCACCGACGTTATCAAGGTCCGCGGCGTCAAGAAGCTGCACGGCTGCAACTATTCCGTGATCCCGGACCAGATCGAAGCCGGCAGCTATATGGTGGCGGCCGCCATCACCAAGGGCGATGTGATGCTGCACAACGTGATCCCCAAGCATATGGAGCCGATCACGGCCAAACTGCGCGCCGCCGGCTGCGTGGTGGAGGAATTTGACGACACCATGCGCATCACGCGCACCGGCCCGCTGCGCCCGCTCAAGATCAAGACCATGCCGCACCCCGGTTTCCCCACCGATATGCAGCCGCTGATGACCGTGCTGCTCTGCCTGGCCGAAGGCACTTCCATCGTCACCGAAGGCATCTGGGAGAACCGCTTCCGCTATGTGGACGAGCTGGTCCGCATGGGGGCCAATATCCAGGTGGACGGCCAGGTGGCCGTGGTGGAGGGCGTCAAGCAGCTCATGCCGGCCCCGCTGCGCGCGCTGGACCTGCGCGCCGGCGCCGCCATGGTCGTGGCCGCGCTGGCGGCCAACGGCGTCAGCGAGATCGACGAGACGATCCACATCGAACGCGGCTACGAAAATATTGTGGAAAAGCTGCAGGCGCTCGGCGCGGACATCCGCCGCGTGGAAACGCCGGTCAACGCAGTCACCCGTGCGATGTGACGGGGGTCCCATGGCACTGTTTACAACTTTGTATTCCGGCTCCTCCGGCAACTGCGCAGTCGTTTTGCAGGGGGGCCGGTATCTTCTGGTCGATATGGGCAAAAGCTGCCGCACCACGCTGCGCGCGCTGGGCAGTTTGGGCCTGGCCGTGTCGGATTGCGACGGTATCCTGATCACCCACGAACACGCCGACCACGTCAGCGGGCTGGATACGTTCCTGAAGCATTACGCGGTGCCGGTGTTTGGCTGCGCCGCCACACTGGATATGCTGGATTCCCGCGGCGTGCTGCCGCCGGCGGTGGAGGCCGTGGCCCTGGACGGCCGCACCGAGGATATCGGCGCGTTCCGCGTCACTTCGTTCCCCACCAGCCATGACGTGCCCTGCTGCGGCTACCGCATCGAAACGGGGGAGGGGCGCAGCATGGCGCTGGCCACCGACCTGGGCATCCTGACCCCGGTTGTGGAGCAGAGCCTGCTCGGCTGCAGCCTGGTGGCGCTGGAGGCCAACTACGACGCGTTCAGCCTGCACGGCGGGCCGTACCCGTATTACTTAAAAGTGCGCATCGCCAGCGACCGCGGCCACCTGGACAACCGCGCCTGCGCGGCGGCCATCCTGGACCTGATCCAGGACGGCTGCAAAAAATTCGCGCTGTGCCATTTGAGCCAGACCAACAACAGCCCCGAACTGGCCCTGACCACCGTGTATAACGTGCTGCTGGCCGCCGGCATCCAGCCGGGGCGCGATGTGCAGATCCAGGCGCAGGAGCGCAACGCCCCCAGCCCCTGGCTGGAGTTTTGAGCAATGCAGAACATCGATCTGATCTGTGTGGGCAAGCTGAACGCCCCGTACTTTGCGGCCGGCGTGGCCGAATACCAAAAGCGCCTGGGCGCTTTTTGCAAGTTCCGCATCCTGGAATTGCCCGAAGCGCCGCTGCCGGACAAAAACGCCAGCCCGGCACAGATCGAAAAGGCGCTGGAAAAGGAGGGCAAAGCCATCCTGGGCGCGGTGCGCCGCGGGGCCTGCCTGGCGGCGCTGTGCGTGGAGGGTAAGCTCGTCTCCAGCGAAGAGATCGCCGCACTGCTGGCCGCGCGCGCCGGCAGCGGCGCGGGGGATGTGGCGTTCGTCATCGGCTCCTCCCACGGGCTGGCGCCGGCCGTCAAGGCGGCCGCGCAGGTGCGCCTTTCGCTGGGGCGCATCACGCTGCCCCACCAGCTGGCCCGCCTGGTGCTGGCCGAACAGATCTACCGCGCCTGTACGATCAACGCCGGCCTGAAATATCACAAATAAACGATCCCCGGCTCGCTCTGCCAAGGCAGGCGGCCGGGGATCGTTTTCTGTTTGTTTTACTGCTGCGCCTGGGACGGCGCGGCAAACGCGCTTAGTATTTCAGCGCGTCCAGGCTTTCGCGGTAGGGGGTGTCCACGGCGTTGGCCATGGGGGCCTGGGCCTTGTACTTGCTCAGCATGGCGGCGCTGCGGGCCGGGTCGGCCAGCGTGCCGGCGCCGGCGATGCAGCCGCCGGGGCAGGCCATGCCCTCCAGCAGGTAGCCGTTGTACTTGCCGGCCTTGGCCATCATCATCATCTTGCGGCAGTCCGCCAGGCCCTGGGCCGAAGCCACCTTCACCTCGCGGCCGGGGTCCAGCTTGTGGATGGCGTTGACCACCGCCTGGGCCACGCCGCCGGACACGGCAAACCCGCGGCCGTCGCCGCTGGCGTCGTCAAAGTTGTCGTTGGGATCGTCGGGCAGGGCGTTCACGTCGATCTCTTTGGCTTCGAACAGGCCCATCAGTTCCTCGAACGTCAGCACAAAATCGACTTCGCTGCGCACCGAGCGGCGGCTGGCCTCCAGCTTTTTGGCCGAGCAGGGACCCACAAAGCAGATGCGGGCGTCCTTGTCGTCCTTCTTGATCAGGCGGGCGGTCAGCACCATGGGGGTCATGGTCATGCTGATGCATTCGGCGTAGTCAGGGAACAGCTTCTTGGCCATGACGCTCCACGCCGGGCAGCAGGAGGTGCCCATGAACGGCAGTTTCTCCGGCACTTCGTGCATAAAGTCCTTCGCTTCGTCAATCGTGCACAAATCGGCGCCGATGGCTACTTCGGAAATGCCGGCAAAGCCCAGCAGGCGCATCGCTTCGCGCAGCTTGGCGGGCGTCATGCCGGGGAACTGGTTGACAAAGGCGGGCGCTACAATGGCGATCACGCGGTCGCCGCGCTTGATGGAGCGGATCAGCTGGAAGATCTGGCTCTTGTCGGCAATGGCGCCGAACGGGCAGTTGACCAGGCACATCCCGCAGGACACGCACTTGCTGTAATCGATCTCGGCGCGGCCGTATTTGTCCGAGTGGATGGCGTCCATGCCGCAGGCCTTGGCGCAGGGGCGCTCCATGCGCACGATGGCGTTGTAGGGGCAGGCGGCCACGCAGCGGCCGCACTTGATGCACAGGCTCCGGTCGATGTGGCTCTTGCCGTTGCGGAAGCTGATCGCCTTTTTGGGGCAGACCTCCTGGCAGGGGTGCGCCAGGCAGCCCTGGCACAGGCCGGTGACCTTAATGGTCTTTTCCTCGCAGCGGTTGCAGGCGAACTTGATCACGTTGATCAGCGGCGGCTCATAATACTTTTCGGCCACCACGCTCTCCTCCAGGCCCTCGCTGGCCGAGACGCTCTCGTCGATGGGGCGCAGCGAAAGGCCCATCGCCAGCCGGATGCGCTCCGACACGATGGCTCTCTCCAAAAAGATGCTGCTGCGCAGGCTGCGCTCTTCACCGGGGATGATCTGGTAGGGAAGTTCGTGCATCAGGTACTCGAAATCGACCATATCGTCAACTTCGTAAGCCATCCGGGCCACTTCGGTAAATACCTTGCGGCGGATGTCCGTAACGGTGGTGTAAATGCCTCTCATTGCGCTATACTCTCCTTAAACTTCGCGGATTGGGGGTCATGTTCAAACCCGCCGTGCCAGGCGTTGCGCCTTCTACTAAGATACTACCAAGAACCGCCGCGTTTTGCAAGGGGAAAACGCGGAAAAGAAGGGAAAATCCAGGTCAAAAAGCGGTTTTCCCCCCTTAAAGCGCCCGCGCGTGGCAGCGCTGCGCGTCCCATTCGCCCAAAACGGCGGGCACGATCTCGCCGGTGGCGTGCCCCGGCGCCTGCACCACGACCGGCAGGTACTGCGGCGTATAGCCGGTGAACAGCGTGGCGGAAAGCTGCGTTTCCAGCAGCACGTCCGCGCGCCGGCCCCGCATGGCGCGGGCTTCCTCGGCGCGCATACGCTCCACCGCCTCGCTCATGCGGCGGCTGCGGGCTTCTTTTTCGTGCTCCGGCACCTGGTCGGGGAAATCGTAGGCCGCCGTGCCCGAACGGCGCGAATAGGGGAATACGTGTACTTTCAAAAACCGCATCGAAAGGACGAACCGCAGGCTTTCCTCAAAATCCTGCTCCGTCTCGCCGGGGAACCCTACGATCACATCGGTGGTCAGGCTTACCGGCGTTTGGCCAAATGCTGCGCGCAGCCGGCCGGCAATGGCGGCGTACTGCTCCGCCGTATAGGGGCGGCGCATGGCGCGCAGCGTCTTGCTGCAGCCGCTTTGCAGGCTCAGGTGGAACTGCGGGCACAGCGCCGGCACGGCCGCCAGGCGGCGGATGGTCTCGTCGTCCAGCATATCGGGGTCCAGGCTGCCCAGCCGGATGCGCGCAATGCCCGGCACGGCGGCCGCGTGTTCCACCAGTTCGGCCAGGTTGGTGCCGGTGTCGCTTCCGTAGCTCGGCAGGCTGATGGCGGTCAGCACGACCTCCCGGTAGCCGGCTTCGCTCAGGCGGTGCAGCTCCTGCAAAATGCTCGCTTCGCTGCGGCTGCGCACCGGCCCGCGCGCGCGGGGGATCACGCAGTAGGCGCAGCGGCGGTTGCAGCCGTCCTCCACCTTGACAAAGGCGCGGGTATGCTCGGCAAATTTATCCAGCGGCAGTTCCTCGAACGCTTCGCCTTTTTCGTGCGGGCGGATATCCACCACCCGCGCGCATTCGCCGTTCAATACCTTTTCCACATCCTGCAAAATGGCGCGCCGGTTGCCGGAACCGGTCACCACGTCGGCTTCCGGGATGGCGGCAGCCTCCTGCGGGAAGGCCTGGGGGTAACAGCCGGTCAGCACGGTCACCGCCTGCGGGTGTTCCCGCTTTTGCCGCCGCAGCCATTTGCGGCTTTTCTGGTCCCCGAAATTGGTCACGGTGCAGCTGTTCACCACATACACGTCGGCCTCCTCGTGCGGTTCCACCACCGTGTACCCGCTTGCCTCAAACAGCCGGGCCAGCGCGCCGGTCTCGTTCTGGTTGACCTTGCAGCCCAGGGTATAAAAGCTCACCCGCATAGTTTTCCGTCCTTTGGTCTCAGATTTGCCATTCTATTATAAACAAAAACGGCCGAAAGCACAACTGCCATATTCCGGCCCGCCGCCGCATAAGATTCCGTAAGCGACGGGGGCAGGCCCCCGCAAAAGGAGGAAACTCGCCATGATAAAAAAACTCCTGGCCGGGCTTTTGTGCGGCGCGCTGCTGTGGGCGGCGGCGCCGCCGGCGCTGGCGTTATCGGTCACACCGGCCACCGATACGGACTTTGACCTGCCCTGCCAGGCGGCGATCCTGATCGACGAGGATTCCGGCACGGTGCTGTACGAGAAAAACGCCGACGAAGCGCGCCCCATCGCCTCCATCACCAAAGTGATGACGCTACTTTTGACCTTCGAGGCGCTGGAGGCCGGCCGCATCGCGGCGGACGACCTGGTGCCGGTATCGGAACACGCCTACGGCATGGGCGGCAGCCAGATCTGGCTGGAACCCGGCGAGCAGCTGAC
>CALWNS010000156.1 GCA_944382805.1 uncultured Gemmiger sp.
CCATCGTGATAAGCTCTTTGTTGTACAGCGGCACACCCAGCGTTTGGGCGGCGGCCTGCGCGATCTCGCTGCCGCCGGAGGCAAACTCGCGCGCGACGGTAATGACCATGGGTTCCATACGTTACACCTCACATTCCGGCCGCTTTGGCGGCCTTTGTTGTTTATAGTATACCCGGAAAACCCGCAAAGCGCAAGGGAAAGACGCGCCGGCGGCGCGGTGCAAAAAAGGTGCCGACGTGCGGCGGTTTGGTGACAATTTTGTCACATTGTGCGCTATAATAAAAAGCGGGAGGTGAACGCTTTGGACCCCATCCTCATCGTGGACGACGAACGCCCCATTGCCGAGCTGCTGCGCCGCACGCTGGCCGGGGGCGGCTACCCCTGCGTGGCCGTGACCGACGGCGCCGCAGCCGCCGACTTGCTGGAACACGGCCGCTTTGCGCTGGCGCTGCTGGACATCATGATGCCCGGCGTCGACGGGTACGACCTGCTGCGCTACATCCGCCCCAGCGGCACGCCGGTGATCTTTTTGACGGCCAAAGCCGCGCTGGACGACCGCGTACAGGGCCTGCGCCTGGGGGCCGACGACTACATCGTCAAGCCCTTTGCCCCGGCGGAACTGCTGGCCCGCGCCGAAGCCGTGCTGCGCCGCACCGGCCGCGGCATGGCGGTGCTGCGCGCCTGGGATGTCGCGGTGGATACCGCCGCCCAGCGCGTGACGCGCGCCGGCGTGCCGGTGGAGCTGACGCCCAAGGAGTATGAGCTGCTGCTGCTTTTGCTGCGCAACCGCGGCCGCGCGCTCTACCGCGATTATATTTTGGAAACGGTCTGGGGCCTGGACGCCGTGCTGGACAGCGCCCGCACCGTGGACACCCACATCCGCCGCCTGCGCCGCAAGCTCGGCTGGGAGGGCGAGATCGACACCGTCTACCGCGTCGGCTACTGCCTGCGCGCCGAAACCGCCCCGCCCACCAAGGAGGACGCCCCATGAAACGCCTGCTCATCTGCCTTTCTCTTGCGCTGCTGGCCGGCTGCGCCGCCCCTGCCGGAACCACCGGCGCGCCCGCCCCCGCCACGCCGGAAACCGCCGCCCCCGCCGGGGCTGCCGAAACCGCTGAAACTGCCGATGCCGCCCCCGCCCTGCGCGAGCTGACCCGCACGGCAGGCGGGCGCTACTACACCCCCTCCTGGACAGAAGCCGGGGACGGCGTCTACCTGACGACGGTGGATCTGTACGACGGCGTGCAGCGCATTGCCTGCACACAGCCCGGCTGCCCGCACCGCGGCAGCGCCTGCCCGGCCTGGCTGCGGGCGGATATGTCGGCGCAGCCCAACACGCTGGAGGTCCTGACCGACGGGGAACGCCTGTACTGGATCCGGGTGAGCGACTACGACCATTTTTACAGCGACTGGCAGGGTGAACCGCAGAGCAGCATCTATACCAGCGGGCTGGATGGCGACCACCTCGCGAGCGCCCTGGCCAGCCCGGGGAACTGGTACTGCGGCAACTTTTTGCAGGATGATGCGCTGATGGACTGCACCTGGTTCACCGACGGCGAAACGCTGTGGGCGCTGGCAAAGTCTAACCCGGCGGATGAAAACGGCGAACCGCAGTATATGATGACGCTGTACCACCTGACACCGGCGGCGCAGGGCGACGGTACGACCGCCCCGCTGTACACCGGGGCGGTCGTCTGGCGGCAGCAGGCCGACGGCTACTACGAAGGCCTGCTGGACGGCGAAATCCTGCTGCGCCTGTGCCGCAGCACCGCCCCCGGCACCGGCAGCCTGGCAGGCGACTACGCCGCGCAGCAAAGCGAGCTGCGTGTGCTGGGCTGCGACGGCACGCTAGGCGAACCGCTGCACAGCTACCGCAACGGCGACTGCAAAAGCGCCGCCCTGCGCGGCGGCCTTTGGTACCAGGTCGCCGCCGGCAGCGCCGACCTGCAGCAGACCGACCTGCGCACCGGCACGACCCGCACCCTCTGCACGCTGCCGGCTGCGGCGGACGAGGTGTTCGGCGTAGACCTGGCGGGGCCTTATGACGGCCTCCTGCGGGTGGCCGTCGCCCTGCAGGAGCGCGAGGACGGCTATGTGCTAAACCCGGACACCGGCGCGCTGACCCCCCTGCCCGCCACCTGGGCCAAGGACGGCGTGATCCCCCGCCTGCCGGTGCTGTGGGCGGTGGACGCCGGGGGCCGCTGCCTGATGGAGGTGGGCATGCAGGACCGCATGCTCACCGTCATGGGGCAGGACGGCGGCACCCAGACCTTCAACAGCCCCATCGGCGTCTGGGCCGTGCAGGACATCGCCGCCTACCTGGCCGGCAGCCAGGACTGGCAGGTCTGCACGCTGCTGGACCCCAACGGCATGCTGTATTAAAAGGGGGCGCGCATGAAACTGCACACCAAGATCACGGCGGGCGCCGTCTGCCTGCTGGCCGGGGCGCTGGCGCTGGCCGGGCTGCTGGTCATGGCGCAGGCGTTTGCCGCCAACCTGGCCACCGCCGTGCAGGCCGCCCGCCAGCAGCATACCGCCGCACAGACGGCGCTGCTGCAAGCCTACTACACCCGGCCGGCCGCACCGCTGCCCGCCGCCGGGCTGAGCGCGGCGGCCGCGCAGTACGCCGCGCAAGACAAAGACGCCGCCTTTGCCCTTTGGCTGGACGGCAGCC
>CALWNS010000157.1 GCA_944382805.1 uncultured Gemmiger sp.
GCTGTGCCGTGGGGGCGGCGCTGATGGCGTAGGACGGCCGCGTGTTCGCCGGCGGCGACATCGGAAACGCCGGCTACAGCCCCACCAACTGCGCCGACCGCGCGGCCCTGTTCAAGGCCGTCAGCGAAGGCGCGCGCCGCTTTGCCGCCATTGCCATCGTGGGCGGCCCGCAGGGCGGCGCGCCCCTGCGGGCGACCGCCCCCTGCGGCGTCTGCCGCCAGGCGCTGTACGAGTTTGGCGGCCCGGACCTGGTCGTCCTGATGGCCAAAAACGAGGACGAATACACCGCGTCCACGCTGGGCGCGCTGCTGCCCTGCGCGTTTGGCCCGGCGGACCTGGAGGCCGCGCCCGACGCCCAAAATGCAAAACATCCCGAATAAGGAGTAATATTTCGCATGGATCTTTCTTCTAAAACTTTCCGCCGCCTGTTGTCCGGCGCGCTCTGCGCGGCGCTGGCCGCCGGCCTGTGCGCCTGCGGCGCGCCTGCCGCCAGCAGCAGCGAGACCGAAGCGCCCACTCCCGCCCAGATCGAGGACGCCGCCTGGGTGCTGCCGGCGGAGCAGGCCGCGCCGGCCGGCAACGCGGACGCGGCCCAGCCGGACGCGCTGGCCTATGCGGGCGGCGCCATCGCCTTTGTGGCCGACACGGACGGCGTGGAGACCGGCCCCGACGCGGCGGTCTGGCGCGGCGTGCAGAACTTTGCTTCGACCTTTGGCTACCGGGCGTTGTCCTTCCAGGCGCGCGAGGATACCGCCGAAGCGCGCGAGGAAGCCCTGCGCGAGGCGGCCGAGTCCGGCGCGCCGCTCGTTGTCTGCCGCGGCGACGCCATGGCCAGCGCGTTGTACGCCATCCAGCGCAACTACCCGACCATCAGCTATCTTCTGCTGGAGGGCGAACCCCACAGCAACGACTACACCGCCTACGAGACCACCAACAACACCCACTGCGTGCTGTTTGCGGTGGAGCAGGCCGGCTACCTGGCCGGGTACGCGGCGGTCATGGACGGCTACACCGCGCTGGGCTTTGTCGGCGCCGATTCCATGCCGGAGACCGTGCGCTACTGCACCGGCCTGCTGCAGGGGGCCGACGACGCCGCCACGCTGCAGGGCGAGCAGGTCAGCGTGGACGTGTGGTATATCGGCAGCGGGCAGGCCAGCGACGCCGTGACCGCCCGCATGGGCAGCTGGTACAGCGAGGGCGTGCAGCTCATCATGTCCTGCGGCGGCGACCTGGTCGAAAGCTGCATCGAAGCGGCGCGGGATAACGGCGGCCTGGTGCTCAACGCCGCCTGGGACGCCGCCGAGCTGGACGACACGGTGCTGACCAGCGCGCTGCTGAACTATTCCGTTACCACCCAGCGCCAGCTGTACGACTTTTTTGCCGCCGGTTCCTGGGGCGAAAAAGCCGGCCAGACCGAGCGGGTGAGCGCGGCGGACGCCGCCGTCAGCCTGCCGCGCACCGGCTGGCCCTTCTCCGGCTTTGCGCTGGAGGAATACGAAGCGCTGTACGAGCAGCTGTGCGAAGGCACGGTCCGGGTCGAGCGCTACTCGGACGCCGAAACGCTGCCGCAGACGCCCAACGTGACGGTCGAACTTGCCAACTGACCGCCCTGTCTGCACCCACGGAGGATATGCCCATGCGTATGTATGACATTATCGCCAAAAAGCGGGACGGCGCCGCCCTGACCGAAGCCGAGATCGCCTTTGCGGTCAACGGCTATGTGGCGGGCGAGATCCCCGACTACCAGATGAGCGCGCTGCTCATGGCCATCTACCTGCGCGGCATGACCGATGCCGAGACGGTCACCCTGACCGAGGTGATGGCCCGCTCCGGCGAACAGGTCGATCTTTCCGGCCTGCCCGGCGTCAAGGTCGATAAACATTCGACCGGCGGGGTAGGGGACAAGACCACCCTGGCCGTGGCGCCCATCGTGGCGGCCTGCGGCGTGCCGGTGGCCAAAATGAGCGGCCGCGGCCTGGGCCATACCGGCGGCACCATCGATAAGATGGAGGCGGTGCCCGGCACGCGCACTTCGCTCAGCCAGCAGGAATTCTTTGACCAGGTGCGCCGCATCGGCCTGGCCGTCATCGGCCAAAGCGGGCAGATCGCCGCCGCGGACAAAAAGATCTACGCTCTGCGGGACGTGACCGCCACGGTCGGCTGCATCCCGCTGATCGCCTCCTCCATCATGAGCAAAAAGCTGGCCGCCGGTTCGGACGCCATCCTGCTGGATGTGACGATGGGCAGCGGCGCGTTCATGCAGGACCTGGACAGCGCCATCGAGCTGGCCCGCCTGATGGTGTCCATCGGCACGGCGCACGGCCGCCGCACGGCGGCGCTCATCACCGATATGGACAAGCCGCTGGGCCGCAATGTCGGCAACGCGCTGGAGGTGGCCGAAAGCATGGCGGTGCTGCAGGGCTGCGGCCCGGCCGATCTGACCGCGGTCTGCTTGCAGCTGGCCGCCAATATGCTGGCGCTGGCCGGCCGGGGCGATTTGCGCAGCTGCCGCGCCCGGGCCGAGCGCGCGCTGCACGACGGCACGGCGTTTGAAAAGTGCTGCCAGATGTTTGCCGCCCAGGGCGGCGATACCCGCGTGCTGCGCGACCCCGGCCTGTTCGCCGGGGCCAAGTACAGCTACGACCTTACCGTGCGCGGGGAGGCAGGGTACATCACGGCCAACGATGTGGAAAAAATCGGCAATGCCAGCGTGCTGCTGGGCGCCGGCCGCCTGAAAAAGGGCGATGCCATCGACCCTGCCGCCGGCATCACGCTGCACAAAAAGCTGGGCGACGCCGTGCGCCCCGGCGATGTGCTGTGTACTTTTTATGCGAACGACCCGGCCCTGTTCGCCGCCGCCGAGCAGATGTACCGCAGCGGGCTGGTCATCTGCGCCCAAAAGCCCGCCGACCCGCCGCTGGTCTACGCCCGCGTCACCGCCGCCGGCGTAGAGCGGCTGTGACCGTTTGCCTGTTTACAAGAAAAAACGCTCCCCCCGCAGCGCGTTTGGCGCCGCAGGGGGAGCGTTGCATATAAGGGGGTTATACTTCGGCCAGTTCCCCGCGGGAGTTGGCTTTCAGGTAGGCGTAGATGAACCCGTCCAAATCGCCGTCCATCACGGCCTGCACGTTGCCGTTTTCAAACCCGGTGCGGTGGTCTTTCACCAGCGTGTAGGGCATGAACACATAGCTGCGGATCTGGTGGCCCCAGGCGATCTCGTTCTGCACGCCCTTGATGTCGTCGATCTTATCCTTGTGTTGCTGCAGCGCGATCTGGTACAGCTTGGCTTTCATCATCTCCATCGCGTACTCGCGGTTCTGCAGCTGGCTGCGCTGGGTCTGGCAGCTGGTCACGATGCCGGTCGGCTTGTGGATCAGGCGCACGGCCGAAGAAGTCTTGTTGATGTGCTGGCCGCCCGCGCCGGAGGAACGGAACACCTGCATCTCGATGTCGCTGGGGTTGATCTCGATCTGGATCTTCTCGTCCAGTTCGGGCATCACCTCCAGGCTGGCAAAGCTCGTCTGGCGGCGGGCGTTGGCGTCAAACGGGCTGATGCGCACCAGGCGGTGTACGCCGTGCTCGCTTTTCAGCATACCGTAGACGTTCGCGCCCTTTACCAGCATCGAAGCGCTCTTGATGCCGGCGTCGTCGCCGTCCAGCACGTCCAGCACCTCCACGCTGTAGCCGTGCTGTTCGGCCCAGCGGGTGTACATACGGTACAGCATCTCGGCCCAGTCCTGCGCCTCGGTGCCGCCGGTGCCGGCGTGGAAGGTCAAGATCGCGTTGTTGTGGTCGTATTCGCCGTTGAGCATCGTCATCAGCTGCAGCTCGTCGATGGCCTTGGCCACTTCCTCCACGGCCTGCTCGCCCTCCTCGGCCAGCGAAGGGTCGTTTTCCTCCGCCAGCAGTTCCAGCAGGGTGCCGGCTTCCTCGTACTGGGTGTCCAGCTTGCGGTAACGCTCCAGCTTGTTCTTCAGCTCGCCCATCTCGCCGTACACCTTCTGGCTGCGCTCCTGGTCGTCAAAAAAGCCGGGCACGGTCATCTGGTGCTCCAGCTCGGCCAGGCGCTTTTCGCTCGCCTCGATCGAAAGCGCGTCCCGCAGGTCGTCCACGGCGGTCTTGTAGCCGTTTAAGCGGGCTTTCAGTTCGTCAATCGTGATCATATCGCTGCTCCTGTTTGTTCGGTCATGCGTCAAAAAACGTAAAAAACGGCCCCTGATCCGGGCATAAAAAATGTTTCCCCCCGCAGGAAGGAAACAACTCCGGGCGCTGCGGTCCGGCTTTGGAGCAGGTGAAGGGAGTCGAACGCGTTATTTTTGCGTAACCACGCGGATTTTTGCGTTTTCCGCCGGATTTTTGCGCGCCATATCGTCCTGCATCCGATATTCCCAAAACCTGCCCGGCGCTGCCGGTTTCCAAGTGGGTACTAAAGTGGGTACTGTATTACTCCGCCTTTACCCGCGTTCCACCGCTGCTCGCGCAGCGGCCAGCGCCCCGTCCCGGTCCTGGTGGAACTCCAGCTTGCCGGGCTGCCCGCCCTCAAGGCAGGGGATGTACATCCAGTATACACCGGGAGCGTCACAGTAGTCAAGTATGCCTGTGTCCAGGAAGTCCTGGATGGTGCCCACCATCCCAAAGCGGGCGGTCTTGTTGTCGTTCCAGACGGTGCGGATGGTACCGGTGTACCCGCGGTGTTTGGTCAGTCTCATGGCATTTCCTCGCTTTCATGTGTGGGAAGTGTGGGGAGCTCCGAGTGGGCCCGCCTCCCGCGCCTCTCGGCATTGAGTCTCTCCACTACGGCATTGTACCTCTCTACGCTTACAAGCGCCGGGAAATCCCCACGCACGCGCAGCTCTCCGTAGCTGTAATACCCAGCGTAGATTGGTCGGGATAGGATCACGCGCACCTTGTAAGCGTCCATTTCGCGGCCGCGCTTGCCGCGGATGTTGTGCTGCCGGCACCATCTGGCGGTATCGCTCAGCGAGCCAGTGGCCTCGTATACGCGGTAGATCTCCAGCACGCGAGTGGCCTCGCCCGGATTGATGCGCAGCCCGCCGGGTGTGATATCATAGCCCAGCACCTCGCTGCAGGTGCGCTTGCCTTGCATGGCGCGCTCCCGCATGGCGGCGGCGACGCGCTCTCCGGTGATCTCTCTCTCTCCATCTGGGCAAATACCCCCAGCAGACCCATCATGGCACGGCCGACAGGCAACGAGGTGTCGAACGCCTCGGTATAGCTCACCAGGTCGCACCCGTGCGCCTGCATCGTGCCCCAGATGCTGTACAGGTCGGCCACGCTGCGGGTAAGCCGGGACAGCGCCCAGACTACCACCAGATCATGCTTGCCCGCGCGCACGTCTGCAAGCAGCTGCCGCATGGCAGGGCGGTGTTTAATATCCTTGCCGGATATGCCCGCGTCCTCGTATACGGTAGGCGGCCCGTGGCCTCGCTGGAGGCACCAGTCGGTAAGCGCCTTGCGCTGTGCCTCCAGCGAGTATCCCTCGCGGGCCTGATCCAGGGTCGAGACGCGGGTGTATATGGCGGCGCTCATGCCAACAGCTGGTCGATCTCGGCCAGCCGGGCCAGCAGGCGTTCGCGCTCGGCCTCCAGGGCGGCGCGGTCGACGGTGGCGGGCTGCATCACCTCGGCGGTCACGCCCTCCGGCAGCTCCATCTGCAGGGCCGCCTGCGGCACGTTGTGCAGTACGACCACGCAGCCGGCCGGTACTACGCTGTACCAGTTCTTCACGCTGCCGCCCGATTCCGGGCGGCCCTCAACAAAGGCCACGTCGTCACCAACGCGCGCCCCGCTGTCGCGGCCCCAAGCGCTTGCGATGGTCTTACCAAGAATGGTCACAGGTGCGCGCCACTCGCAGATCCTGTCGCTAAAGATCAGCCTGACGCTGACGCTCGGCTCGGCGTTCGGACGGTCATCCTCGCCGTACACCCGGCGCATGATCTCACGGGCCTGGTCGATGGCTTCGGCCGGGATGGCCCAGACACGGCGGTCTCGGTCCCAGCGTGCGCCGCCGATGCGCTTGATGGCGGCCACAAAATTGGCGTTGTACGGGGTGGAGAGGTAGGCGGTCTCGGCTTCGGTGGTCACAGTGATTTTGCACATTTTTTGGGTCCTCCAATCGGTGTAAGTGTTAGCTGCGAGTGAAAACGTAGATCTCCGGGAATTCGTTCCGGGCGAGCAGTTCGGCGCTCAGGTCGCGGCTGACGCTAAAGCCGGCCTTGTGCGCATAGAACTGGACGTCATCCCAGCCTAACGGAGCGCGGGAGGTGCGGATCTGCACCTCGTCCGCTTCGGTATTCTGGAGTACCTTGAGCAGGTCCCGGACCATGGCGTAGAAAATCTTTTCGGTTTTCATTGGTTTTGGCTCCTTTCGTTTGCTGTGGCTATAGTATAGCACGGATATG
The DNA here is from genome assembly GCA_944382805.1 of uncultured Gemmiger sp. Classification (GTDB taxonomy): domain Bacteria; phylum Bacillota; class Clostridia; order Oscillospirales; family Ruminococcaceae; genus Gemmiger. The sequence continues at coordinate 6,422 of CALWNS010000157.1, forward strand.
CGTGCAAGTCTATTGACGAATTGCACGCATATGAGGGCCAAAAAGCGGGCAAAATTTGCACTTGCATCCGTGCAGGGATGTGTTATAATAGGGATAAAGGAGGCCTGCATATGCCGATGGACTACAAAATCGACGTGCTTGCGGCATTAAAAGCCGCCGGGTACAACACCAACCGGATCCGCCAGGAGGGGCTGCTCAGCCAAGCCACCCTGCAAAGGCTCCGGGGAGGGGAGCCGCTGGCGTGGTCGAGCCTGGAAGCGCTATGCCGGTTGCTGCAATGCCAGCCCGGCGATATCTTAGAATACAGGGAGGAACAAAAAATGCCTGATAAAGCCTACGCTGAAAAAATTGCCGCCGAACTCCGCGCGCGCGACACCTGGGACCCGGACCTGTGCCGAGAACTGTGCGTCGAGGCCGGTATGGCCGATGAATGGGACGCTGCCGATGGTGAGACCTTTGAGGCCGTCGTGCAAAAAGCCGCCGAAAAGCTCGGCGTAGAGATCCTCTAAAGCAAAACAGCCCCAGCCGATTTGGCTGGGGCTGTTGCTCTGTATTACTGCTGCGGCTTGTCCTTGCCGCTCTGGGTGCCGAAGTAGAACGCTACCACCATGGACACGATGGTCATGACGGTATCGGGCTGCAGCTGCCCGCCCAGGGCCAGCACTGCAAATACGGCGATCACCACCAGGGTGATGATGGTCTTTACTTTCAGCAGTGCGGCTAGGTTTTTGAG
>CALWNS010000158.1 GCA_944382805.1 uncultured Gemmiger sp.
GCTTTGCGGCCGCGGCGGCGTTCGTGCTGCTGGCCTTTACCGCCTATACGCTGTGCCGCGGGCGGGCGGCCTCGCCGCTGTGCGCCGCGCCGCAGCCGCTGCGCGCCGCGCCGCCCTGCCCGCGCTGGACCGCGCGCGAACTGGCCGCCCTGCTGGGGCTGGCCGCGGCGGTGGCGGCGGTCAGCTTTGCCTCCCTGGGCGATGTCACCGCGCCGCAGCACCCGCTGGAAGCGGCCGGCACCACCCGCACCGAAACGGTCACCCTGGGCGCGGACGCAGCCGAGCTGTGGGTCTACCCGGGCATCACCAGCGGCGGGCAGCTGACCGTGACCGATGCCGCCGGCAACGTGCTGTATGACCAGGAACTGACCCCGGGCGGCTGCTTTGCCTGGAGCCGCGGGGCGTGCGCCGCGCCGGCGGGCAGCGTGCTGACCGTGACCGTGTACAACGCCCAGGTGTTCGAACTTTCCTGGCGGGACGCCGCCGGCGCGGCGGTGCCGGCCACCGGCGGGGCGGCCCTGTGCGACGAGCCGGACGCCGTGCCCGACGCCATCAGCCAGCTGAACAGTATGTATTTTGACGAGATCTACCACGCCCGCACCGGCTACGAGCTGCTGCACGGCCGCACCGTGTACGAGACGACCCACCCGCCGCTGGGCAAGGACCTGATCATGCTGGGCATCGCATTGTTCGGCATGACCGGCTTCGGCTGGCGGTTTTCCGGCACGCTGTTCGGCGTGCTGCTGGTGCCGCTGGCCTGGTGCTTTGCCCGCCGCCTGACCCGCCGGCCCTGGGCCGGCGCGCTGGCCGGCGTGCTGCTGGCGCTGGATTTCATGCGCTTTTCCCAAAGCCGCCTGGCCACCATCGATATTTACGCCACCTTCTTTATCCTGCTGGGCGCGCACTGCATGGTGTGGTACTGCCAGCAGGTGCTGGCCGGCGGGGTCCACACCGCGCTGCTGCCCATGGCGCTGGGCGGCCTGGCGTTCGGCCTGGGCTGCGCGGCCAAGTGGACCGGCATCTACGCCGGCGCGGGGCTGGCGGTGCTGTACCTGGGCGTGCTGTACGCGCGCTGGCGGCAGCACCCGCCGCACTTCTGGCGGGAGTTCCGCCTGGCCGGCGCGGGCGGCGTGCTGTTCTATGTGCTGCTGCCGTTCGTCATCTACCTGGCCTCCTACCTGCCCTACCTCTGGCGCGACCCGGACTTCGGCCTGGCCGACTGGTGGGACTGCCAGCGGTATATGTACTGGTACCACACCACGCTGGAAGCCACCCACCCGTTCGAAAGCCGCTGGTTCACCTGGCTGCTGGACCTGCGCCCGGTGTGGTATTACCAGAACGTGAACCTGCCCGCCGGGCTCAAGGGCAGCATCGCCGGCCTGGGCGGGCCGGTGCTGTGGCTGGCCGGGCTGGCGGCCGTGCTGCTTTTGCTCTGGCGGCTGGCCACGGGCCGCGGCTCCCGCGCCGGGGCCGGCGTGCTGATCCTGTACGCCACCCAGATCGGCCCCTGGATGCTGGTGGGGCGCTGCACGTTTTTGTACCACTATTTCCCCAGCTCCATGTTCTGCCTGGCGGCCATCGCCCTGGTGCTGGCCCGCTTTAAGGACCAGCGCCTGGCCAAGCGCATCGGCGCGGGGCTGGCGGGGGCCTCGCTTTTGCTGTTTGTCTGGTTCTACCCCGTGCTGTCCGGCCTGCCCGTGCCGGAGCTCTGGGCGCGCAGTTTGCAGATCCTGCCCAGTTACGGCTTCTATTAAGCGCTGCGCGCTGCGGCGCATCCGTTTTGGATGCGCCGCTTTTCTTTGCCTTTACGCACTTTACGCGGATTTTACATTGGCGGGGGCGATTTGACCAAAGCTTTACCCCGATTGTACGGCGGCATGGTCGATACCGCACCCCCCGCTGCGCTACAATACACTTGCGCCCGGAAAACACGGGCCGCGCGGCGGCAGCGCTTGGTTAGGGCCGCCGCGGATACTTACACGAAACGAATCGTAAGGGAGAAGACGAAACTATGAAACGTAAGATCGCTCTGGTCTGCGCCGCCGCCATGGCCCTGAGCCTGGCCGCCTGCGGCTCCACCGGCTCCTCCGAGCCTGCCTCCGAAAGCACCCCCGCTTCCGAAAGCGTTGCCACCGAGGAGACCCCCGCCGAGGAAGCCCCGGCCGAAGAGGCTGCCGGCGATTTTGACGCCACCCAGGCCATCACCGTGGTGACCCGCGAGGACGGCTCCGGCACCCGCGGCGCGTTCATCGAACTGACCGGCGTCGAGGACGATAACGGCGACAACACCACCGCGGCCGCCGCCACCCAGAACTCCACCAACGCGGTCATGACCACCGTGGCCAACGACGAGACCGCCATCGGCTACATCAGCCTGGGCAGCCTGAACAACGAAGTCAAGGCCGTGACCGTGGCCGGCGTGGCCCCCTCGGCCGAGACCGTCACCGACGGCACCTACACCCTGGCCCGCCCGTTCAACATCGTGACCAACGGCGAGCCGACCGATGAACTGGCCATCGACTTCATCAACTACTGCATGAGCGCCGAAGGCCAGGCCATCGCCACCGAGGAAGGCTATGTCGGCGCCGAGGGCGCCGCCGCGTTCGAAGGCACCCTGCCGGCGGGCAGCATCACGGTCGGCGGTTCCTCCTCCGTCAGCCCGCTGATGGAAAAGCTGATCGAAGGCTACCAGGCGCTCAACGCCGAAGCCTCCATCGAGCTGCTGCAGACCGACTCCACCATCGGCGTGTCCGGCGCGCTGGACGGCACCTACACCATCGGCATGGCCAGCCGTGAGCTGAAGGACGAGGAAGTCGCCTCCGGCGCCACGGCCACTGTGCTGGCCATGGACGGCATCGCCGTGATCGTCAACCCCGCCAACACCGCCGTGGACGATCTGAGCATCGACCAGATCCGCAGCATCTACGTGGGCGAAGTCACCACCTGGGACGCGCTGTGAGCCGACGCTGAAACCTGAGAAAACGTAAGGAGCAGGGATGGGACCCAAGCGAGCGTACCGCTCCGCCGGTTTCATCCCACTCTTTTGCATAAAGGCCATCGTTTCATTTTACAAGGTAAGCAAAGCGAGGTATAGGAAAAAATGAAAACGAGCTCCGTCAAAGCCAAAGAAAAGGTCATGCAGTGGGTGTTCACGCTCTGCGCCTGCGTGTCGATCTTGGCCGTTGCGCTGATCTGCCTGTTCCTGTTTGCCAACGGCCTGCCCACCCTGGGCAAGATCGGGCCGCTCAACTTCCTGCTTGGCACAAACTGGAAACCCGGCAACGACCTGTACGGCATCCTGCCCATGATCCTGGGCAGCATCTACGTCACGGCCGGCGCCATCGTCGTCGGCGTGCCCGTCGGCCTGCTGACCGCCGTTTATATGAGCCGCTTCGCCTCCCCGCGCATCAACCGCGTGCTGCTGCCCGCCGTGCAGCTGCTGGCCGGCATCCCCTCGGTCGTGTACGGCTTTTTCGGCATGGTGGTGCTGGTGCCCGCCATCCAGCAGGTCTTAAAGACCGACTTTGTGCGCAAGGTGCTGCACATCAACAACGGCAAGGGCATGAGCCTGTTCACGGCCAGTTTGCTGCTGGGCATCATGATCCTGCCCACCATCATCACGGTCAGCAAAACCAGCCTGGACGCCGTGCCGGAAAGCTACTACGAAGGCAGCCTGGCGCTGGGCGCCACGCACGAGCGCAGCGTGTTCTTTACGCTGCTGCCGGCCGCCAAGTCCGGCGTTATGTCCGCCGTGATCCTGGGTATCGGCCGCGCCATCGCTGAAACGATGGCCGTGGTCATGGTCGCGGGCAACCAGACCTGGATGCCGCAGGGCCTGTTCCAGGGCCTGCGCACCATGACGAGCAACATCGTCATCGAGATGGGCTACGCCGCGGGCCTGCACCGCGAAGCGCTGATCGCCACCGGCGTGGTGCTGTTCGTTTTCATCCTCATCATCAACCTTTGCTTCAGCCTGGTGAAAGGAGCCGAGAAAAATGCCTGATGGAATCACCGCCCAAGCGGGCGGCTGCGAATATGCCAATTCCGGCGCGCGCATGATCCCGCCCATCCCCGCCCAGAACCGCCGCGGCGCGCGGGCGTTCGCGCTTGTCATGCGCTGGCTGGTGCGCATCGCCGCCCTGCTGACCGCCGCCGTGCTGATCTTTCTGATCGGCTACATCCTGGTCATGGGCATCCCCAACTTAAAAGCCAGCCTGTTCGAATGGACCTATAACTCCGAAAACGTCTCCCTGGTGCCCGCGCTGATCAACACCGTGCTGATGACCGCCTTCTCCCTGGCCATCGCCACGCCGCTGGGCATCTTTGCCGCCGTCTGGCTGGTCGAATACGCCAAGCGCGGCAACAAGCTGGTCAAGGTCGTGCGCCTGACCACCGAGACGCTGCAGGGCATCCCTTCCATCGTGTTCGGCCTGTTCGGTATGCTGTTCTTTGTCAACCAGCTGCACTGGGGCTACAGCCTGATCGCCGGCGCGTTCACGCTGGCCATCATGGTGCTGCCGGTCGTTATGCGCACCACCGAGGAAGCCCTGCTCGCCGTGCCCGATTCCTACCGCGAAGGCTCCTTTGGCCTGGGCGCGGGCAAGCTGCGCACCGTGTTCACCATCGTGCTGCCCTGCGCCATGCCGGGCATTTTGTCCGGCGTCATCCTGGCCGTGGGCCGCATCGTGGGCGAGACCGCCGCGCTGATCTACACCGCCAGCACGGTGGCCGCCATCCCGGAAAGCGTGTTCAGCTCCACCCGCACCCTGGCCGTGCATATGTACCTGCTGGCCAACGAGGGCCTGCACGTGGACGCCACCTACGGCACCGCCGTGGTGCTGCTGGTGCTGGTGCTGCTCATCAACTGCCTGTCCGGCTTTATCGCGGGCAAGCTTGCGAAAGGAAAATAAGCGATGAATAAATTCGAAGTTACCCACATGGACCTGTACTACGGCAACTTCCACGCGCTGAAGGACGTGAGCATCTCCATCCCCGAGCGGGAGATCACCGCTTTCATCGGCCCCTCCGGCTGCGGCAAATCCACCTTCCTCAAAAGCCTGAACCGCATGAACGACCTGGTCGAAGGCTGCCGAATCTCCGGCGATATCAAGCTGGACGGCGTGGATATCTATAAAGACAAGATGGATGTCAACGTGCTGCGCAAGCGCGTGGGCATGGTGTTCCAGAAACCCAACCCGTTCCCCATGTCCATCTACGACAACATCGCCTACGGCCCGCGCACCCATGGCATCCACAACAAGGCCAAGCTCGACGAGATCGTGGAGCGCTCCCTGCGCGGCGCGGCCATCTGGGACGAGGTGAAGGACCGCCTGAACAAAAGCGCGCTGGGTATGTCCGGCGGGCAGCAGCAGCGCCTGTGCATCGCCCGCGCGCTGGCGGTCGAACCGGAAGTGCTGCTGATGGACGAACCGACCTCCGCGCTGGACCCCATCTCGACCTCCAAGGTCGAAGAGCTGGCCATGGAGCTGAAAAAGGACTACACCATCGTCATCGTGACCCACAATATGCAGCAGGCCGCGCGTATTTCGGACAAGACCGCGTTCTTCCTGCTGGGCGAACTGGTCGAAATGGGCCCGACCGAGCAGGTGTTCTCGACCCCGGTGGACAAACGCACCGAGGACTACATTTCCGGCCGTTTTGGCTAAGGCAGAAAGGGGAACGCAGATGCCTACCAGCAACCGCAAGGTTTACGACGAAGAGCTTTTGCAGCTTGATTCCATGCTGGCCCGCATGGGCCATGCGGCGGGCAACGCCATCCAGAACGCCATGCGCGCGCTCAAGGAGGGCGACCTGGAACAGGCCCGCAGCGTGGTCGCGCGCGACAGCGAGATCAACGCCGTGGAGCACGACATCGAACACCGCTGCCTGACGCTGATTTTGCGCCAGCAGCCGGTCGCCACCGACCTGCGCAAGGTGACCACCGCCATGAAGATGGTCACCGACATCGAGCGCATTGCGGACCAGGCCTCCGACATTGCCGAGATCGTGCTGCACCTGAACTACAACGTGGTCCATACGTTCAACTTTATGGACGATATCTACAAGATGGGCGAACTGGTGCTGGGCATGGTCAAGCAGGCCATCGGCGCCTACGTCCAGGTGGACCTGCCCAGCGCGGCCGAAGTCATCGCCCGCGACGACAAGGCCGACCGGGCGTTTACCCGCATCAGCGGCGAGATCGCGCAGTTCATTGCCGCCCACCCGGCCGACGCCGAGACCGCGCTGGACCTGTTCATGGTCACCAAATATCTCGAACGCCTGGGCGACCACGCCGTCAACGTGGCCGAATGGGTCGAGTTCCTCAAGACCGGCGTGCATAAATCGCGCAAGATCGTCTAATTTGCCATTCTCTACTTTTCCTATACCAACCAGAACGGGGTCCCGCGCCAGCGGGGCCCCGTTCTGGCTGGGCAAAATTCGCCGCCGGAGCTGTTGCGCGCCGCCGCGATATGCTATAATAAGCAGCAAAAGGGGGGAGCTGCGGTGAAAGAAGAACTGCTGCGCGAACTTTCGCGCATTACGCCGGAGGAGCGCGCTTTGCGCGACGGCGCGCCGCTGGACCGCACGCTGTACGCCACCGGCCACGGCTTTGAAATCGAAGCCGCCAAGCTGCTGCGGCAGGGGCAGCTCATCACCATCCGGCCGCACACGCGGTTCGTGGCTTTCCCGCGGCACAGCCACGACTATGTCGAGATCATGTATATGTGCGCCGGGCAGACCACCCACCTGGCGGGCGGCGGGCCGGTGTACCTGCACGCGGGGGAGCTGCTGTTTTTGAACCAGCGGGCCAGCCATGCCATCCAGCGGGCGGACGCGGGGGACGTGGCGGTGAACTTTATCGTGCTGCCGCAGTTCTTTGACTTTGCGTTCTCGATCATCGGCACCTCCAACCTGCTGGGGCGGTTTTTGCTCGGCACGCTCAAAAGCGGCGGGGGCGAGATCAGCCACCTGGTCTGCCACACCGCCGGCCTGCTGCCGGTGCAGAACCTGGTCGAAAGCATGGTGTGGAGCCTGCTGCACAACGAACCCGGCGCGCGCCGCGCTAACCAGCTGCGCATGGCGCTGCTGATGCTCGACCTGCTGGACCACCCGGACTGCATCGAGATCCCGCCCGAACCCGGCCAGGGCAGCCCGCTGGTGCTGGCCGCCCTGCGCGAGATCGAGGACGACTGCCGCACGGCCAGCCTTTCCCGCGTGGCGGCGCAGTACCATGTCTCGCTGCCGTATTTGAGCGCCCTGATCCGCCAGGCCACCGGCAGCACCTTCAAGGAGCTTTTGCAGCAAAAACGGCTCGACCGCGCGCAGCAGCTGCTGCGCGCCACCGCCCTGCCCGTGCAGGCCGTGGCCGAATCCGTCGGGTACGAGACGACCAGCTACTTTTACGCCATCTACAAAAAAGCCTTCGGCCTGACGCCCAAGGAATACCGCGCGCGGCTGCGCGGCGGCGGGTAGGGGGCTTGCGTGCCGGCGGCGGGCGTGGTATACTGTACCGTGTTGAACAAGGCGCGCAGGAAGCGCGCCGCCGCGGGCCGTAGCCCGCGCCCCGCCGCGGCGGGGCAGCAAAACGCAAGCATCAGGGCCGCACAGGCCCGGCAGAGGGATAGACTCCACTGTTTGCGCCGGCAGGGCGCAGGCGGTGGTATTTTTTTGCCCCGTGCGCGGGGCGGCAAAGGGGGAAAAGGGTATGGCGCGCTACACGCTGCGGCGGCTTTTGCAGCTGGCGCCGGTGCTGCTGCTCATCACGCTGCTCTCGTTCGGCATGATGCGCCTGGCCGGCAGCGACGCCGTTTTGCAGCGCATGGAAAACACCGGCGTGGTCGTGCCGCAGCAGGTGCTGGACGCCGCGCGCGCCGAACTGGGGCTGGACAAGCCGTTTTTGACCCAGTACCTTACCTGGCTGGCCAACCTTTTGCACGGGGATATGGGCACCAGTTACATCTCCGGCCGGGCGGTGCTGCCCACCTTCCTGTCCAAGCTGCCGGCCACGCTGGCGCTGGCCGGGGCGGCGCTGCTGCTCACGGTGGCGGTGTCGGTGCCGCTGGGCGTGCTGGCGGCGGTGCGCCGGGGCCGCGCGGCGGACCTTGTGCTGCGCGCGGCCGGCTTTTTGGGCAACAGTATGCCCAACTTTTTTACCGCGCTGCTGCTGTTGTACGTTTTTGCCGTGCGGCTGGGTTGGTTCCCGGTGCTGGCGCGGCGGCCCGGCCCGGCCGGCCTGGTGCTGCCCGCGGCCACGCTGGCCATCGCCATGTCGGCCCGCTACCTGCGCCAGGTGCGCGCCGCCGTGCTGGAGGAACTGGGCCGGGACTATGTGGCCGGGGCCAGGGCGCGCGGCGTGCCCTTTTCCGCCACGCTGGTCAAAAGCGTGCTGCGCTGCTGCCTGGGCAGCCTGGTCACGCTGCTGGCGCTTTCGGCCGGCAGCCTGCTGGGCGGCACGGCGGTGGTGGAATCCGTCTTTCTGTGGGACGGCGTGGGCAAGCTGGCGGTGGACGCCATCGAAATGCGGGACTACCCCATGATCCAGGCCTATGTAATGTGGATGGCGATCCTGTATGTCGTTGTAAACCTGCTGGCCGACCTTGCCTGCCATTGGCTCGACCCGCGCATCCGGCTGGGGGGTGGCGCGCCATGAAGCAAAACCTGCGCCTGGCGGCGTGCCTGCTGCCGGCCGCCGCGCTGCTGCTGGCGGTGCTGTTCGCCCGGCAGCTGTGCCCCTACGACCCCAACGCCCAGGCGTTCGCCGCATTGGCCGCCCCCAGCGCGGCGCACCCCGCCGGCACCGATATTTTGGGGCGGGACCTGCTTTCCCGCATTCTGGTGGGGCTGCGCACCAGCGTGCTGGCCACGCTGGCGCTGGTGGCGGCCGCCGCGCTGGCGGGCACCGCCGCGGGGGTGGCGGCCGCCCTGCTGGGCGGCGCGGCCGACGCCGTGCTGATGCGCGTGTGCGAACTGTGCCTGGCCTTCCCCGGCCTGGTACTGGCGCTGGGGTTGGCCGCGCTGCTGGGCGGCGGGCTGCCCTGCGCCGTGCTGGCGCTGGGGGCCGTCAGCTGGCCCAAGTACGCGCGCCTGGCCCGCAGCCGCACGCTGGCGCTGCTGCCCACCGACGCCATCGCCGCCGCCCGGCTGGCGGGGGACAGCGCCTGCCAGCTTGTTGTGCGGCACATTTTGCCGGACGTGGCCGGGCAGGTGCTGGTCACCGCCGCGCTGGACACCGGCGCCATGATGATGGAACTGGCCGGGCTGAGCTTTTTGGGCCTGGGGGCCATGCCGCCCACGGCCGAACTGGGCAGCATGATGAGCGGCGGGCGCAGCCTGCTGCAGACCTGCCCGTGGGTGGTGCTGGGGCCGGGCGCGGCTATTTTTGCCGCGGTGGCCGCCTTTAACCTGCTGGGCGAAGCGCTGCGCGACGCCCTGGACCCGTTTGTTTGCCAAGGAGAGGAACATGAAGCATAAATTTTTCCGCCCGCTGCTGGCCGCGGCCTGCCTGGCCCTGCTGGCCGCCTGCGCCGCCGCGCCGCAGGCGGGCAGCGCCTTTGTGCTGGGCGACCCCACCTTCAGCGCCGAGCACGAACAGACCGGCATCGACCCGGCCCAGGGCTATTCCGGCTGGGCCTGCCTGCGCTACGGCGTGGGCGAAACGCTGTTCCGCTATACCGACGCGATGGAACCCGAACCCTGGCTGGCCGCCGGCTATGAGCGCACGAGCGACACCACCTGGGTCATCACCCTGCGCGAGGGCATCACCTTCAGCAGCGGCCGCGCGCTGGACGGCCGGGCCGTCCGGCAAAGCCTGGAGCGCCTGGTGGCGGCCAACGCCCGCGCGCGGGCGGACCTGGACATCGCCGCCATTACGGCCGCGGGCCAGACCGTCACCATCACCACCGCCACGCCGCGCCCCGCGCTGCTCAACGCGCTGAGCGACCCCTACGCCTGCATCGTGGACACGCAGGCCGGCGCGGCCGAAGGCCTGGCCGTGGGCACGGGGCCGTATGTGGCCGTGGGCCTTACCAGCGGCGAACAGCTGGACCTGGTCAAAAACGAAACGTACTGGAACGGTACGCCGGGCTACGATTCGGTCACGGTGCTGACCATTGCGGACACCGACACGCTGGCCCTGGCGCTGCAGGCGGGCGAGATCGACGCCGCCTACGGCCTGCCCTACGCCAGTTACCCGCTGTTCCAAAACGAGGGGTACAACATTTCCACCGCTGCCACCAGCCGCACTTTTTTTGCCGAACTGAACTTTGAAAGCCCGCTGCTGCAGGACCCCGCCGTGCGCCGGGCCATCGCCCTGGGCATCGACAAAGAGCGGTTCGTGCAGCAGCAGCTGGGCGGCCACGGCTATGCGGCGGCGGGCGCGTTCCCGCAGGGCATGGCCTTTGGCGGCGACGCGGTGCAGGCCGCGGCCTATGACCCGGACGCCGCGCGGGCGCTGCTGGAACAGGCCGGCTGGGTGGATACCGACGGCGACGGCGTGCGCGAAAAGGACGGCCAAAAGCTGGTGCTGCGCTGGCTGACCTACCCCAGCCGCCCCGAACTGCCGCTGCTGGCCCAGGCCGCGCAGGCCACCCTGGGCGAGATCGGCTTTGCTGTGCAGATCAACTCCACCGCCGACCACAACCGCCTGCGCGCCGACCCCACGGCCTGGGACGTGTACGCCAGCGCCATGGTCACCGCGCCCACCGGCGACCCGGCCTACTTTTTTGCCGCCCACTGCCTGGACGATTCGCCCGCCAACAACGGCCATTACCACAGCGACGAACTGCAGGCCCTGGCCGCCGAACTGGATGTGACCTTTGACCCCGCGCGCCGGGCCGAGCTGGCCGTCGCCATGCAGCAGATTTTGCTGGACGACAGTGCGTTTGTTTTCTGCTCCCATTTGCAGATGAGCCTGGTCAGCCGGGCGGACGTGGCCGGCCTGACCGCCCACCCCAGCGATTATTACGAGATCACGGCCGCGCTGCGGCCCGCCGCCTGAAAGGGGGCAGAACCATGCAACACAGCCCCGCGCTGCTTGAATGCCGGGACCTGACGGCGGGCTACGGCCCGCGCCCGGCGGTGCAGGGGGTCGGCTTTGCCGTGCGCCCGGGCGAAACGCTGGCCGTCGTGGGCGGCTCCGGCAGCGGCAAAAGCACGCTGCTGCGGGCCATCGCCGGCCTGCTGGCGCCGGGCGGCCGGGTGCTGGGCGGCCGGGTATGGCTGGCCGGCCGCGAGCTGACCGCCCTGCCGGAACGCGAACTGCGCCGCGTGCGCGGCGCGCAGATCGGCTTTGTATTCCAGGACGCCGGCGCTTCGCTGTGCCCGGTGCGCACCATCGGCAGCCTGGTGTGCGAAACGCTGGCCGCGCACGGCCGCCCCGCCCGCGCCGCGGCCAAAGCGCGGGCGCTGGCCCTGCTGGCCGACCTTGGCTGCGCCGACCCGCAGCGCCTGTGGGACGCGCGGGCGTTTGAACTTTCCGGCGGGCAGGCCCAGCGGGCGGCCCTGGCGCTGGCCCTGCTGCCGCAGCCGCCGCTGCTGCTGGCCGACGAACCCACCAGCGCGCTGGACACGCTGGCCCGGCGCGAAACGCTGGACCAGCTGCGCCGCCTGCGGCAGCGCTACGGCACGGCGCTGGTGCTGGTCACCCACGATATGGCGGTGGCGGCCGCCCTGGCGGACAGCGTGCTGGTGCTGCAAAACGGCCGCGCGGTGGAATACGGCCCCGCCGCCCGCGTGCTGCGCGCCCCGCGGCACGCCTACACCCGCATTCTGCTGTAAGCCGCGCCCACCCTGCGGAGGTAAGCCATGGAACCGTTGTTGGAAGTTGCCGGCCTGTGCAAGCCGTACCCGGCGCGCAGCCGCACGCCGCTGCCGGCGGTGCGGGATGTCAGTTTCTGCCTGCGGGCGGGCGAAACGCTGGGCCTGGTGGGCGGGTCAGGCTGCGGCAAAACCACGCTGGCCAGGCTGATCGCCCGCCTGGCGGAGGCCGACGCCGGCCGCATTCTGCTGCAGGGGCAGGACATCACCCGCCTGCGCGGGCGGGCGCTGCGGCCGGTCTACCGCCGGGTGCAGATGGTGTTCCAGGCGCCGGCCGCCTCGTTTGACGCCCGGCACACCCTGGGCTGGGCCGTGGCCGAACCGCTGGCCAACGCCGGCGTGCCCCGCGCGGCCCGCCGCGCGCAGGCGGCGCAGCTGCTGGAACGCTGCGGCCTGCCTGCCGGCTTTGCCGCGCGCTACCCCCGCCAGGTCAGCGGCGGGCAGTGCCAGCGCGCGGCCCTGGCGCGGGCGCTGGCCGCCGGCCCCCGCCTGCTGATCTGCGACGAAGCCACCAGCGCGCTGGACCCGCTGGCCAGCGCGCAGCTGCTGGAACTTTTGGACAGCCTGCGCCGCCAAAACGGGCTGGCCATCCTGTTCATCTGCCACGACCTGGCGCTGGTGCAGCGCTTCTGCGACCGCGCGCTGGTCATGCAGGACGGCCGCATCGTGGAGCAGGGCGCGCCGACGGCCCTCATCGCCGCGCCGCGCCACCCCTATACCCGCCGCCTGGTCGAAGCCGCCCTCTGACAAGGGGGCCTTTTGGCGCGACCGGCGCAAATATTGGCCCGCGCGGAACCCGCGTGTTCTGTAGGGGACGATGCTTGCATCGTCCCGCAAACGTCCCGGCTGCCGCAAGGCTCCCGGGAGGGATAAATCCCTCCCCTACGAATGGGTTTTACGCGCGTGTCCCCCCGCGCATCAACACGCAAAACGCCCGGCGCATGGCTTTTGGCCACGCGCCGGGCGCGCTGTTTTAACGGGGGGTCATTCGCCCACGGCTTTGTTGGTCAGCATCGTGTGGGTCAGCTTGGCCATGTTCACCCCGCCCATGCGGGTCTCGCCCTGGCCCAGGCGCAGCACCTTGCTCTGCCCCTTGGCGATCGGCTCCCACCGCGGCAGGCCGCCGCCGTTGGGGTCGCCGGAACGGGCAAAGTTGCACAGGTACTCCACCATCTGCTCGCTCAGCAGGCGGTCGTGGGCGGTCATCGGCCGCCAGCAGTGGTCCAGCGTGCCGAACCAGTACCACAGATCGCTGGAATGCCACGCGCCGTTGTCGTCGCCGGGCAGCCGGCGGTCAAAGAACCAGGCGTAGCTGGCCGGGCGGCCCAGGTCGGCCTGGCGGCGGCACCAGCTCTTGGCCATCGTGTGGACGATGGGCGGCACAATGTCCTCGCTGGTGGAACCCATCAGGTAGGGCACCGCGCGCTGGTCGCCGCGCTTGGCGGCCAGGCCGCCCTCCCGCGGGATCAGCTGTCCGTCGATCACCGGCGTGCAGTTCATGCCGCCGGCTTCTTTCTGCACCGCCTGCCAGGCGGCGAACAGGTCGGCCGGGGCCAGCGCGCGCAGCGCGGCCAGGTCGGCGCAGCCGGCCTGCGCGGCCACTTTCTGCCAAAAGGCGTATTTTTCCGGCGCGGGCGCGGTGGTGGCCAGCTTTTCGCTCACGCCGCCGCCGCTGGACATGACCGCCCCGGCCACCAGCCCCTCGGTCAGGGGCGAAAGGCACAGCTGCTGCACGCTCATGGCGCCGGCGCTCTGGCCCATGATGGTCACCCGCGCGGGGTCGCCGCCAAAGGCCGCGATGTTATCGTGTACCCATTGCAGCGCGCACAGCTGGTCGTACAGGCCGTAGTTGCCGGTGTGCCCCGCTTCGGCCGAAAGTTCCGGCAGGCAGGCAAAGCCCAGCGGCCCCAGGCGGTAGTTGATGGTCACCGCCACCACGCCCTTGGTGGGCCAGGCGGGGCCGTCAAAGTGCTTTTCGTTGCCGCAGCCGCCGGTAAACCCGCCGCCGTGGATGTAGAACAGCACCGGCAGGCCGGCGCCGGGCGCGGCGTCCGCCGGCGTCCAGATGTTCAAAAACAGGCAGTCCTCGCTGTAATCGTAGTGTTCGCCCTCGCGGAATTCGTGGTAATAGAACGCCTTTTCCGGCATTTGGGCTTCGTCGTAAAAGCTGCGCGGCTGGTAGCAGGCCGCGCCGTAGGCCGTGGCCTGGTAGGTGCCGTCCCAGTGGGTGACGGGGACCGGGTACTCCCACCGGCCGGCGGTGGCGTAGCGGATGCCCTTATAGGCCGCCACGCCCGGCCACTGGCAGCCGCAGCCCGCAATGGGGCCGCAGGGGGTCGTGCGTTCGTAACTCATCGTGATCTCTCCCTTACTTTTTGGCGGCGGCGCTGGGCATCCAGGGCTTTTCGGCGGCCACGGCGTCGTTGTAGGCCTCCAGCTTGCGCATCTGGTCCACCACATGGGGCATATCCATGCGGCGCACCAGTTCGCAGATCAGCGCTTCGCCCTCGGCGGCCAGCGCGTCGCGCGCGGCTTCGTCCGGGATGGCCGTGGTGGACATATGGTCGGTCTGTTCGGCAAAGCAGTAGCCGATGGCCGCGCTCTGGTACGCCAGGCCGAAAATGTCGTTGAACGGCGCGCAGCTCTGCGGCTTGCTGTGCTCGAACGCGGTGGTCAGCGGCACGTCCTGCAGGCGGCCCAGCATCTTGTACGCGCCCACCGTGATGGCGTGGAAGCTGTTCATGCTCTTGAACAGGTCGGTGGCGGTTTTGGTCATCTGCATCGAAAGATCCATGTACAGGATGGGCACGCCGGTCTCGTCAAAGAAATCGCGCACCATCGGGCTGCAGGTCATGTGCGCCGGGCCGTGGAAGCTGATGTACACCTGCCGCTTAAAGCCCTGGCGCAGCAGGCTGTGGGCAATGGCCATAAGGTAGTCGATGCCCTGGCGGATGGAAACCTGCACCGTGCCCCGGCCGGAAGCCGTGGCCCCGGCGTAAAAGTAGGGCAGGCCGGTCAGCACCAGGCCGTCGCAGGCTTCGGCCATTTTCAGGGCGTACGCCTCGCTGATGACCGTCTCGCTGTCCAGCGGGAAACCGCCGTGCATCTCCACCGTGCCCACCGGCACGATGATGATGTCGTTGTGCTGCAAATATTCCTCTACCTCGCTGTTGAGCAGCTTGGGCAGAAAACGGGTACGCATTTCCATAATAACCCCTCCTTTACGGGTGTTTTGGGTGCAGTTTGGTAAAAAATCCCCGGCGGGGCGGCCGCCGGGGACTACAGGGTACGGGATTACTCAGCAGCAGACTTGCGGGCGGCCATGTCGGCGCGGATCTGCGGGGTGATGTTCCACACAAAGCGGAAGGCGATCCAGGAACCGACCAGGGCGATGGCGGGGATCAGCACGCACAGCGCCTTGATGCCGGTGATGGTGCCGGCGCTCTGGGTAGCGGCGCCGGCCTGGTAGCCGATCCAGCCCAGGGACAGCACGGCCGCGGAGTTGCCCACGGTCTGGCCGACGCGGCGGGACAGGTTGAACACGCCGTAGATGGTGCCCTCGGTGCGCTTGCCGGTCACATACTCGTTATAGTCGGTGACGGTGGCGACCAGGCCCCACTGCATATAGATGGACACGGAGCAGAAGCCGGAGGCGATGGAGCTCCAGACCATATACACCAGCGCGCTGATGTTGGCCAGCATCATGGTGGCGAACAGGCCCAGGTAGCACGCGGCGCCGACCAGCAGGCAGATGCGGACCATCTTCTCCAGGCCGATCTTCTGGCTGACGATGGGGCACAGGAACAGACTGACGATGCCCAGCACCATCGAGAAGGTGCTCTGCACGCTCATGATGCCGATGTCGCCCAGAACGTCGCCGTACATATAGGTGCCCAGCGTGGAGGCCACATACTGCTGGGTGCAGATGCAGATGCCGTGGATGATGAGCGCCACGAACGCGCGGTTCTTGGTGAACAGCTGGCCGATATCGCTGATCTTGATGCCGTCGCCCTTGCCGACCGCTTCGACCGCGGCCTGGTTGCGCTCTTCGGTCCAGAAGTAGTGCAGCAGGCAGAACACAAAGCCGATGACGGCGCAGATGGCGGAGCCGACGCCGAAGGCGAAGGACGTATCGCCGTACTTGGCCAGCAGCTGGGGCAGGATCATCAGCGGCAGTACGTTGCCGATCAGCGAGCCGAAGCCGCGGGCGCTGGACAGGGCCGAACGCTCGGCGTCATTGTTGGCCATGGCGCCCAGCAGCGAGCCCATGGGGATGTTGAACATGGTGTAGCAGCCTTCGTACA
>CALWNS010000159.1 GCA_944382805.1 uncultured Gemmiger sp.
AAATCCCGCCGTCACGCCATTCGCGGCGGACGAATCGGCCAGCGGGCTGCAAACTTTCGAGTGCGACCTCTTCGACCTCTTGAGTAATGCTCCCTATGAAATTGTCAGGCACCGGTTTCGAGCATCATTCGGACGAATGCGAGATGTCGGTGCAACAACAGCGATTTTCAGGCGGGGTGCAAGGCCCCGCAAAGCCCGCCGCAAAGGGATTTGCCGCGGACAAACCGGCCAGTGGGTCACGCCCTTTCGAGTGCTGCACCATCGACCACTCGGACAACTCTCCATCTATATCAACCGGTTACCCGGATGATTTTGTGATTCAAAAATCCATGCCACTTTTTGGACGAAATTTGCTTGGAATGTGGCGGAAAAGACCGTTTCCACGAGGTTCCAGAAGCGATTTTGAAGAAGGGAAGAACGCCGGAAAGAACGATTTTTGAAGGTGCTTTCAGCGCACCCGAAACAAGTCGTTCTTTCGTCGAACTCAAAAGCGACGCTTCTACGATGATCTCACTCTTTCGAGTGCGACCTCTTCGACCTCTTGAGTAATGCTCCTTATCGCCCGGCGCGGCGGCGCCGGGCACCTGACCATTATAGCAAATCCCGATCGGTTCGTCAAATATTTTTTGCCCGGCGGCGCGGGATTTTCCGGGCCGGGCGCTAGAACAGGCGCTGTTTCTGCACCGGGCCGGGTTCGAACGGGGTGTCCTCGTGGTGGCGGCGGATGAGCACCTCGCGGGTGCGCTTTTCCGTGCCGCGGCCGTTGGGCTTGGACACGCTGTAAAACGTGCAGGTGATGTTATAATACCCGCGCATATGCTGCACCAGGTACTGCGCCACGGCGGGCAGGCAGTCGGTGTCCTCGATGTCCTCGTAGTTATAATCGCCGAACAGAAAAGCCGTTTCCTCGCCGGCGCAGACCAGCGTGATGCCGGCCGCGTTCAGGCGCACTTCGTCCACCACGCTCTGGCGCATCCCGGCCAGGCCGCACTCCTTGGCCAGGCGGGCGGCGCGGGCGCGCTGTTCCATGGGGACCGATTGCGGGTCCAGCGCTTCGTTGCCGCGCTGACCGATCTCCAGCAGGATATCGCGCATCATGCGGCTTTCGATCAGCGGACGGATCTTTTCGCGGGCGCGCACTTCCCCCGTTTTGTCTTGCAGTTTGCGCAGGATGCCCATGCCGTTCTACGTCCTTCCCTCTTTGCTTGCCGTTCAGGCAGCGTTCCACCATCAGTATACCATATGCCGGCCCGGCCCGCCAGTGCGGCGGGCATATTTTGCCGGATTTTTGCCGCCCTACAGGTGCAGGCGCTTTTCCAGTTCGGCGCGCAGGTCGCGGCCCTTGAAAACGACCAGGCCCAGGAAGGTGACGACGCTGACCATCAGGCAGATCACCCAGGCCAGCGGCGTGCGCGCGCGCATGGCGGTCCGCGCGATATAGGGCGTTACGCCCACCGCAATGTTGAGCAAAAGATAAACCAGGCCGTTTTCGGTAAAGCGGCGGTTGATAAAGGCAAAAATAAAGTTGAGCACCAGCGTGACGCTGCACAAAATGGGGATGATATACAGCCCGCTGACCCCGCCCAGGCCCAGGAAACGGTCGGTGAACCAGCTGACCAGCGCCGCGCCCACCAAAATCTGGAACAGCAGCTTGGGCGCGTTGTGGCTGCCCAGCAGCAGCGCGCGGAACAAAAGCAGCGCCGCCGCCGTACACACGACCACCACCAGGCTCCAGTGCAGGCGGCCGCCGCCCGGCTCCTGGATGAGGAAATCGACCGCCAGGCAGACCACGCAGGCCGCCAGCTGCAAAAACACGGCGATCTTCATGACCAGCGGCATACGCCGGCCGGGCGGCGGCGTGGGCGGGAAATAGGCCGGCTCCGCGCCTTCGCCGGCCAGCGGCGTGTGGCACAGCGGGCAGTAAAGCCCCGGCCCGCCAACGCGGATATGGCAATGCGGGCAGGTCTTCATTCGCTATCCACCTCCGATGCATACAGCGTGACCTCCAGCCCGGAATCGGCCAGGCTGCGGTAGAAATTGCGCAGGATGTTGGGGCTGCGCAGCGCCGAAACGCTGCCCAGCACCAGATCGTCGCCGTAGGAGCAGACAGTGGTGAACAAGCCGTTGCTGCTGCAGTAGGCGGCGAAACCGCGGATATAGGGCGCCAGCGCCGGCGGCACCGTGATGCGCCCCATGTTGGAAAGCGTCAGCGTGACCTTGCGCGCTTCGAACCAGTTGCACAGGCCGACAACCGTGTTCTTGACCGGCAGCGGCACCGGCCGCACGCCGGGCAGGCGCTCAAAGCGCTGGAAGCCGTCCATGCGGGCCATGATGCGCTCGGGCGAAAGTTCGGCTTTCAGCTGGGCGTCCAGCTCCGGGGCCAGCGTGTCCAGCGTTTCGCCGCCGGTGAACACGTGCGCGATGCGGATGGTATTGAAAAAGTTGCGCGCCGTGTCCGAGGGGAAGTAGTTGCGCAGGTTGACCGGCAGCCCCACGGCCACCGCCCGCCCGCGGTCCAGCGCCGGGGCCTCCTGCCAGGCGGCCAGCATCTGCGCAGCGGCCAGGTAGCTGGTCAGCGTAACGCCCAGGGCGCGCGCCTTGGCCAGCACGGCTTTGGCCGAAAGGTGGCCTTCGAAAAACTGGGTCTGGTCCAGCGGCAGCCGCCGCCCGTGCAGGCGGCTGACCGGCCGCCGGGCCGCCGGGTCCGCCGGGGCAAAGGCCGCCTTGCGCCGCGCGTAAAACTGCTGGTAGCTGTCCTCGGCCATATCGGCGGCCGAAGCGCCCTCCGCCCGCGGGACGGCGGCCAGCTCCTGCGGGTGGCGCAGGGCCAGGTAGTTGTGTACCAGCGCTTTCAGGAACAGCAGGCCGCCGTTGCCGTCGCTCAAAGCGTGGAACATCTCCACATTGATGCGCTCGCGGTAGTAGCTCACGCGGTAGAGCAGCTCGTTTTTGATGTCCCGCCCGTAAATGGCCGCGCAGGGGCGGCGGTTCTCCGGTTCCGGGCGCGGGCATTTATCGCTGGCTTCCAGGTAATGCCAGAACAGACCGCGGTGCAGCGTGACCTGGAAGTTGGGCAGGTCGCCCGCCGTGCGCTGCAAAGCGGCCGCCAGCACGTCGGGGTCCACCGTTTCGGTCAGCGTGCAGCTGATGCGGAACACGCGCGGGTCCCGCCGGCCTATCGAGGCCAGGAACAACTTGGCCACATTGTCCACTTGGTACCAGGTATCGGCCATACGGCTCCCTCCTTTCTATAGGCGCGGGCATACGCGCTTTACAAAACGCGCTGGATAAAGCGGCCCACGCTGTCCATGGCCTGGCCGGCCTGGCGGGTGGGCATCTGCTGGAACACGTGCCAGCATTCCTCGTACACTTCCAGCGCGGCGAACACCCCCTGCCGCTGCAGGGCGGTGAACAGCGATTCGGAATCGGAATACAAAATCTCGTTGGTGCCCACCTGGATCAGCGTGGGCGGCAGGCCGCGCAGGTCGGCGGCCAGCGGCGAAAAGCAGGGGCTGCCGTAATCGGTGCGCTGGCCGCAGTAGGCCGCGCGGACCGACTCGATGTACTCCATCGTCAGCATGGGGTCGATCTCGGCGCGCTCGGTATAACTCGCGCCGGAGGAGGTCATGTCGGTCCAGGGGCTCATCAGGATGAGCGCGCGCGGCTGACGGCGGCCCTGCTCCTTGAGCTTGAGCGCCAGTTCCAGCGCCAGGTTGCCGCCGGCGGAATCGCCCGCCAGCAGGATGTCCCGCGCGCCGTACCCCATATAGGCCATATAGTCCCACACGTTCAGCGCGTCCTGCAACGCGGCCGGGTGGGGGTGTTCGGGCGCCAGGCGGTATTCGAACGAAAGCACATCGCAGCCGGAGGCCAGCGCCAGCTTGCTGGCCAGTACCCGCGCATAACCCAGCTGGCAGCAGGTGTAGCCGCCGCCGTGGCAGTACAGCACCACATGGCGGCGGTCGTGGCCGGCCTCCTGGCTGACCCACTCGGCCGGCACCTCCGGCCCCGCGGCGGGGCGGATGGTCAGCGGTTCGTTGCGCAGGCCCACCACCGGGCTGACCAGCCGGCCGAACAGCTCCTGGCCGGCGCGCTGGCGTTCCAGGTCGTCGGGGCTGGTAGAGGCCGAGGAGGTCACGCTGTGTACCGCCTTGATGGCTTTCATCATGGGGGTCAGCTCATCGTGGCCCAGCGGGTGGCGGGTGCGGCGCAGGCGGGTCAGGTCGCGGTGGGTGGCCAGGGCGGGCAGGCCCTTTCCCTCAGGTTTCTTTTCCATAACAGGCTCCTTCTTTCCTTAGTAAAGGCGGCAGGCGGGCTTTACCGCGCGCCGGGCGCGCGGGTCTGCTCCAGGCCCAGGTCGTGCAGGATGTCGGCGCGGGTCTCCAACGCCAGCGTGCTGATGCGGCGGATGCGCTCCTCGGTCATATAGGGGGCGAAACCGCTGATGGAAAACGCACTTTCGGCCCGGCCGCCCGGCCCGGGGATGGACAGCGCCACGCAGCGGATGCCCAGTTCGTTTTCCTCGTCGTCGATGGCGTAGCCGCAGCGGCGTACCTGCGCCAGCTGGCGCTTGAGTTCGTCCAGGTCGGTCACGGTGCGGCCGGTCAGCTTTTGCGGGCGGCTGTGGCGCCAGATCTCCTCCACCTCGTCGGCGGGCAGCGTGGCCAGGATGGCCTTGCCCACACCGGTGCAGTACAGCGGGCTGCGCAGCCCCACCCGGCTGGACATACGCATGGG
Source organism: uncultured Gemmiger sp. (assembly GCA_944382805.1). GTDB lineage: Bacteria > Bacillota > Clostridia > Oscillospirales > Ruminococcaceae > Gemmiger. The sequence continues at coordinate 4,738 of CALWNS010000159.1, forward strand.
GCTGGATTCCGCCTTATAAATATAGACGATGTCGGTACCGTCGCGGATGACCAGGTGTACGGCTTCGGCCGTGCGCTGGCTGAGCCGCTCCAGGTGGAGGCGCGCCACGCCCATGATGTCCATATTGCTGACAATGCCGGAGGAGATCTCGAACATTTTCAGCGTCAGGCGGTACTGCCCGCTGGCCGGGTCCTGCGCGGCGTAGCCCAGCGCCACCAGGCTGCCCAGCAGCCGGTGGGCCGTGCTTTTGGCCAGGTCGGCTTCGGCCGCCAGCTTTTGCAGCCCGGCGCCGGACGGGTGGGCGGCCAGCACTTCGATCAGTTCAAAGATGCGGGCCACGCTCTGCACGCCGCCCTCCTGCGGTTTGGCCATAGTGTCCCCCTTTCTGCGCCGCGGCCGCGCAGAATTTACAAAAATTTCATATTTACGCCCGCCGCGCCGCGGGCCGCAAAAGTTCCGCATTATGGAACTAAGTATAGCAGGATGGCGGCATTTTCGCAAGGTGTATGCCGGATGATGGAACACGGGCAAAACGCACAAAATATACGGGGTCCGCCCCGGCATTTTGCCCGATTGACGCGGCCGCGCGGGCTTTGTATAATAAAATCAGCAAATTGCGGAACCGCGTTCCGCCATATGGAACGCCCGCACTTTGGTCCGGTTTTCCCGTTTCCCCAGGCAAAAAAATGTAGTAAGGAGTAATGCGTTATGAATCCGATCATGCAGCGTGTGTACGAGATCGGCATCGTCCCGGTCATCGCCTTTAACAGCGTGGACGAGGCCCTGCCCCTGTGCAAGGCCCTGATGGCGGGCGGCCTGCCGGCGGCGGAGGTCACCTTCCGCACCGCCTGCGCGGAGGACTGCATCAAAAAGATCCACGAAGAACTGCCCGATATGCTGCTGGGCGCCGGCACCGTGCTGACCACTGAGCAGGCGGACCGCGCCATGGCGGCCGGCGCTTCGTTCATCGTCAGCCCGGGCTTTGACCCCAACGTGACCAAGCACGTGCTGGACAAGGGCTGCATCATGATGCCGGGCACCTGCTCGGCCGGCGAGATGCAGCAGGCCATGAACCTGGGCTGCGAGGGCATCAAGTTCTTCCCGGCCGAGGCCAACGGCGGCGTGGCCATGCTGAAAAACATCGGCGGCGCGCTGAAGACCGCCAAGTGGATGTGCACCGGCGGCATCAACGCCAAGAACGTGAACGACTACCTGGCCTATGACCAGATCTTTGCCGTGGGCGGCACCTGGATGTGCAAGTCCGACAAGATCAAGGCCGGCGCGTGGGACGAGATCACCGCCATGTGCAAAGAGGCGGTGGACACCATGCTGGGCCTGGAGCTGGCGCACATCGGCATCAACAGCGCCGACGAGGCCGAAGCCGCCAAGACCGCCGAGAGCATCGGCGCGCTGCTGAGCATGGCGGTCAAGCCGGGCAACTCCAGCATCTTTGTGGGCAAGAAGGAATTCGAGATCATGAAGAAGCCGGGCCGCGGCACCCACGGCCACATTGCCATCGCCACCAACAACGTAGACCGCGCCGTCTACCACCTGGGCCTGCGCGGCGTCAAGTTCGACATGGATTCCAAGGTCGTGAAGAACGGCAAGACCACCGCCATCTATATGGCGGACGAGATCGCCGGCTTTGCCATCCACCTGGTGCAGAAATAAGCGTTCTGCCCGCAGCAGTATTTTAGATAAGGAGTTTGATACCCATGAAAATCGTAACTTTCGGTGAGCTGATGGTCCGCCTGCAGCCGTACAACTACGAGCGCTTTGTGCAGGCTTCCACCCTGGAATTCACCTTTGGCGGCGGCGAGGCCAACGTGGCGGTCTCGCTGGCCAACTACGGCGCGGACGCGGCCTTTGTCACCAAGCTGCCGGCGCACGCCATCGGCCAGTGCGCCGTCAACAGCCTGCGCCGCTACGGCGTGGACACCTCCAAGATCGTGCGCGGCGGCGACCGCGTGGGCATCTATTACAACGAGAAGGGCGCTTCGCAGCGCGGCTCGGTGTGCATTTATGACCGCGCGCACTCCGCCATCCAGGAGGCCACCACCGCCGATTTTGACTGGGACGCCATCTTCGAGGGCGTGGACTGGTTCCACTTTACCGGCATCACGCCGGCGCTGGGTCCCAACGTGGTGGACATCTGCCGCGAAGCCTGCAAGGCCGCCAAGGCCCACGGCGTCAAGATCAGCTGCGATTTGAACTACCGCGGCAAGCTGTGGACCCGCGAGCAGGCCCGCGCCGCCATGACCGACCTGTGCCAGTATGTGGACGTGTGCATCTCCAACGAGGAGGACGCCAAGGACGTGTTTGGCATCGAGGCCGAAGCCACCGACATCTACGCCGGCGAGATCAACCGCGAAGGCTACAAGAGCGTGGCCAAGCAGCTGGCCGACAAGTTCGGCTTTGAGATGGTGGCCATCACCCTGCGCGAGAGCCATTCCGCCTCTGACAACGGCTGGAGCGCCATGCTGTACAACACCAAGACCGGCGAGTACTGCTTCAGCAAAAAATACGAGCTGCGCATCATCGACCGCGTGGGCGGCGGCGACAGCTTTGGCGGCGGGCTGATCTACGCCCTGCTGTCCGGCAAGAACACCCAGGACGCCGTGGAGTTCGCCGTGGCGGCCTCCGCGCTCAAGCATTCCATCGAGGGCGACTACAACATGGTCACCGTGTCCGAAGTGGAAAAGCTGGCCGGCGGCGACGGTTCCGGCCGTATCCAGCGCTGAGTTTCCCCGTTTATACGGTTTATCTTCCCACAGCCGCCCGGCCCCGCAGGCCGGGCGGCTTCCCTTTTGGGACGTTCTGCCCGGCCGGGCGCAGGGCGCCCGGCGTCACTTGACAAAAGCGCCTTTTTGCGTGTACAATAAAGGAAACCAAGGTAAAGGAGTGACTGTTTTATGAAGCACATCCAGACTCTCGAAACCCGCGATATGGCCAAGAGCCTGCAAAACGGCGGCTGCGGCGAATGCCAGACTTCCTGCCAGAGCGCCTGCAAGACCAGCTGCGGCATTGCCAACCAGCCCTGCGAGAAGAAGTAAACTTGTTCGCAACCATTGCCGGGACACCCTGTGCGCCGCACGGGGCCTGTTCCGGTATTTCTTTGTGCAGAAAAGGATAACGACCATGATCCATCAATATAAAATGAACGGCTACAACATCGTGGTGGATGTGTACAGCGGCAGCGTCCACGCGGTGGACGAGCTGGCCTACGACGCCATTGCGCTGGTGGACGCCGGCACGCCGCGGGCCGACATCGCCCCCCGCCTGCTGGAAAAATACAAGGGCCGCCCGGAGGTGACCGCCGCCGACGTGGCCGACTGCCTGGCGGACATCGATGAGCTGACCGCCGCCGGCAAGCTGTTTGCGCCCGATGTGTACAAGGACTACGCCTTCGACTTTAAGAACCGTTCCAATGTGGTCAAGGCGCTGTGCCTGCACGTGGCCCACACCTGCAACCTGAACTGCGAATACTGCTTTGCCGCGCAGGGCAAGTTCCACGGCGAGGCCGGGCTGATGAGCTTTGAGACCGGCAAGCGCGCGCTGGATTTCCTGATCGAAAATTCCGGCTCCCGCCGCAACCTGGAAGTGGACTTTTTCGGCGGCGAACCGCTGATGAACTTTGAGGTGTGCAAGCAGCTGGTGGCCTATGCGCGCAGCGTGGAGAAGCAGCACGGCAAAAACTTCCGCTTTACGCTGACCACCAACGGCATTGGCATCACGGACGAAGTGATCGAGTGGGCCAACAGGGAATGCCACAACGTGGTGCTTTCGCTGGACGGCCGCAAAGAGGTGAACGACCGCTTCCGCAAGGACCTGGCCGGCAACGGCAGCTACGACCGTATCGTGCCCAAATTCCAAAAGCTGGTGGCGGCGCGCGGCGGCAAGGGCTACTATATGCGGGGCACCTTTACGCATTACAACGTCGATTTTACAAACGATCTGTTCCACATGGCGGACGTCCTGGGCTTCCGCGAGCTTTCGATGGAGCCGGTGGTGACCGCGCCCGGCAGCCCGGAGGCCCTGACCGAGGACGACCTGCCCAAGCTGTTTGACCAGTACGAGCTGCTGGCCAAGGATATGCTGCGGCGGGAGAAAGCCGGCCAGCCGATCACCTTCTACCACTATATCCTGGACCTGGCGCACGGGCCGTGCGTGTACAAGCGCATTGCGGGGTGCGGCTCCGGCACCGAGTACATGGCCGTGACCCCCTGGGGCGATTTGTACCCCTGCCACCAGTTTGTGGGCGATGCGGCGTACAAGCTGGGCGATATCTGGCACGGCGTGACCAACACCGCTTTGCGGGACGAGTTCAAGCTGTGCAACGTCTATGCGCGGCCTGGCTGCAAGGACTGCTGGGCGCGGCTGTACTGCGCGGGCGGCTGCGCGGCCAACGCGCTGCACGCCACCGGGGACATCCACGGCGTATACGAATACGGCTGCCAGGTGTTCCGCAAGCGCATTGAATGCGCGCTGATGCTGAAGGTGGCCGAAAGCCTGGACCCCGCCCTGGCCAGGCCCGCCGCCCCCGCCGACAGCTGCGCCGACTGCGGCAGCTGCGAGTAAAACGACTGTATCTTGGCCCCCTGCCAGGGGGCCTTTTTTCTGCCATTTTCTACAAGGCGGCGGCGCATTTTTTGGCGGATGTGCGAGCGGTTTGTCCTATTTATCAAAATTTTACATCCTGACGGCGGCCGCAGGGGTTTTCAGGCGGGCGGTTTCGTGGTAAGATAAGACCGTATATCCCGCAGGCGAAAGGAGGGCGTGCCGTGGCGGCGATCATCCGTACCGAAAAGCTGCGCAAGGTTTACGCCGTAGGCAAAGAGCGCGTCATAGCGCTGAGCGATGTGAGCATCGAGATCGAAAAAGGCGAGTTTTGCTGCATCGTGGGCCAGTCCGGCAGCGGCAAATCGACGCTGCTGAACCAGCTGGCCGGGCTGGAAAAGCCCACCCGCGGCAAGGTGTTCATCGGCCGGCACGAAATCAGCGCCATGGACGAGGACCAGCTGGCGCACTTCCGCCAGGAGCACCTGGGCTTTATTTTCCAGAGCTACAACCTGCTGCCCAGCATGACGGCGGCCGAAAACGTGGCCCTGCCGCTGATGTTCAAGGGCGTGCCGGCCAAAAAGCGGCTGGCGCTGGCCCGCAAGGAGCTGAAAAACATGGGCCTGGGCGGCCGCGCCAACCACCTGCCCACCGAGATGAGCGGCGGCCAGCAGCAGCGCGTGGGCATTGCCCGCGCCTTTGTGGGCCGGCCCAAGGTCATTTTTGCCGACGAACCCACCGGCAACCTGGATTCGACCACCACCAAGCAGGTGCTGTACCGTATTTTGGAAATGTCCAAGCAGGACGGCACCACCTTTGTGATGGTGACCCACGAGCCGGACCTGGCCGCCTGCGCCGACCGCATCATTACCATCCTGGACGGCAAGGTGCAGAGCAACGTGCAGCCAAGCGAGGAAGCCAAGCAGAAAGCCCGCAGCGAACTGTTCGCCAGTTTGCAGGGCAATTTGCAGATCGGCGGCGCGGCGGCGCAGGAGGCCCCGGCCGCCGCAGCCCCATAAAAAAGACGTACGAACGCATTTTCGTACAATTTGCGTATATGTAAGGAGGAATTCCCCGTGAAACAGACCTTTGCCCGGCGCGCTGCCGGACTGCTGCTGGCCCTGGCGCTGTGCGCCGGCCCGCTGACCCTGCCGGTGCTGGCGGATGAGACCGCCGGCAGCACCCCGCCC
>CALWNS010000160.1 GCA_944382805.1 uncultured Gemmiger sp.
CTTCAGGTCCCCCCTGTATTGGTTTCCCTTGCAGTATGGGCAGCGCACGGCGGCGGCAGACAGCGGCGCGGCGCTGGCAAAAATTGCACGCGCCGCGCCCGCCGCGCATAGGATGTAGCAAAACAAGGGGGGTGCCTTTATGCCGGTCAATATCTGGTTTTATCTGTTCTGGCTTGCCTGCGCGCTGTTTATTTCCACTGCGGCGGCGTTGTTTGCGGCGCTGCACCCGGCGCAGGACCGCGCCGACCTGGGCAGCGTGCAGCGCGAATACAGCGCGCCGAACTATGCCCGCACCGCGGGGTTTGCCATCCGCAGCCACCCGGACAGCGAGATCCTGCGCCCGCGGCGTTTTTGGCTGGTGAACGAAGCTACAGCGGAGATCGAATACACCATCACGCCGCACAACTTTGCCCGCCTGCGCGCCGCGCCCGCCGGTTCGCTGGATATACCGGACAGCTACCAAAACGCCGAATACGAGAGCGTAGCGGAATACGAGATCGACGGCATCACGGTAACGCAGAGCCAATCCCCGGGACGGGACGGGATGCTGCGCTGGAGCCGCGATGGGTTTGACTTTGCGCTGCTGGCCGAAACGCCGGAAATGAACCTGCTGGGCGGCGTGGCGGACGAATTTGTGCGCCAGAGCGCGGCGCAGCGGACCTGATTTACACGGCGGTTTCGATCTCCCGGCGCAGGCGCTTGATGATGCGCTTTTCCAGCCGGGAGATATAGCTTTGCGAAATGCCGATGGAATCGGCCACTTCTTTCTGCGTATGTTCGTGGCGGCCGTTCAGGCCAAAGCGCATTTCCATGATGGTGCGCTCCCGCGCGCTCAGGCGGGCCACCGCGCCCAGCAGGGCCTCGCGCTCGGCGCTGCGCTCCAGTTCCTCGCCCACGGCGGCGTCCTCGCTGGTCAGGACATCGACCAGCAGCAGTTCGTTTCCGTCCGAATCGGTGTTGAGCGGTTCGTCGATGCTGGCGTCCTGGCGGCGGTTGCAGCTTTTGCGCAGGTACATCAGGATCTCGTTTTCGATGCAGCGGCTGGCGTAGGTGGCCAGCTTGATCTTTTTGCCCGGCTCAAAGGTGTTGACCGCCTTGATCAGGCCGATGGTGCCGATGGAGATCATATCCTCGATGCCGGCGGCCGGGCTTTCGAACTTTTTGGCAATGTAGACGACCAGGCGCAGGTTATGTGTGATCAGCGCATCCCGCGCGCCGGGGCGGCCGGCGGCCAGGCCCTCCAGCGCCTGGCGTTCGGCTTCCGGGTCAAGCGGCGGGGGCAGCGTGTCCGGTCCGTTGATGTAGTAGAGCCCCTGCGGGGCGCCCAGGCGGCACCACAGGCGGCACAGCGCCTGTCCCATCTGCGTGAATGCGGTCATAGTGATCCCCCTTCCAAAAAATCAGAACCGTACAAAGCTTCGAACGCGCCGCCGCCAAAGGGTTGGTCCGTAAAGGCCACCGCGCTGCGCCCCAGCGCCTGCGCGCCCTGCGGGGCGATCAGGGCGATGCTGTCCACCGCCGCGCCCGGCAGCAGCGTGCGGCCGGCGGCGGTGGCGCAGGGAATGAGCCGCAGGCTCAGCCCCAGCGGCGGCGGTGCCTGGCCGCCGGCAAACCACCGTTCCAAAAAGCTGCACAGCTCCGCCGGCAGGCGGCTGCGCGCGGCCGGGTAGCTGATGAGCAATACCGGCAGGCAGGTGATGGGGTCTTTGAGCCGGCAGCCGGTGTCCAGCGCCGCGCGCAGGCGCACCGGCACGCCGCACAGCGTCACCTCCAGCCCGGCCGTTTTCGGCGGCGCGTGCGGCGCGCCCAACAGGTGCAGCGCGCCCCAGACCGCCAGGCTGCATATGCCGGCCAGCCCCACCAGCAAGAGCGGCGAAATGCGCAGGTATACGGCCAGGTTGCCCGTCTGCACCAGATGCGTGCCGGTGCGCAGAACGACCAGGATGCACAGCCCGGCCAACAGCAGGTTGAGCGCCGCGTACCAGCACACGGCCGCCAGAAAGCGGCGCAGCGGCCGCACGCCGAACGCCAGCGCCGCCACGGCCGCCGCGGTACCGAACTGGTACAGCAGCTGGCCGGCATAAGGCAGTTCGGGCGCGAGCAGGATGAGCGCGGACAGCGCGGCCGCAGCGGCCGCCGCCAGTAGACGGCCGAACCGTGCGTGCAGCCCGGCCAGCAGCCCGGCGGCCGCCAACAGGCCGTAGGCGATCAAAAAGTTCGTAAGCAGGAGCACGTCCAGATAAATGACCGTTTTCATGCCCGTGCCCCCCTTTTGCTGTACGGCTGTTCCCAGTGTATGACGCGGCGGGCGAGAAAATGCGCGCAAAGCGGGGGCCGCCCCGTCCCGCGCAAAAAAACGCCGCCCGCCCGATCCGAACCGTTCAAGATCGTGCAGGCAGCGCAAAAACCACTGGTGCGGGAATATTCAGTTTTAACAGGCGTGGCGCCGCCGGCACGGCGCCACGCCCCTTTTGCTTTGAATACGACCGCCATGGCAAAAACGGATCGTATTTACAAAACCATTCGCTTTTCAAAATCATCAAGCGGACAGAGCCCCAGATTTGTGAGACGATTCTTTTTTACAAAGTCCACAAATCTTTCTGACAAATACAGGGCGTTACCCGTTGCATAAAGCTTAAAAACATCTTCGCCGGCATAGCCTTCTTCGTTCAGGGCCAGCCGTTTTATCCGGTCTATCGTTCGGCTTTGGGGATCGCACAGCGGGCAAAAATGCTCGTGCCCGCCCTTTCCAAAGTCTATTTCTGATTCCTGGTAGTTGATGGACATTCTGCTTCTCATTGCCGTTAGGGTATAGTATTTATCGCTGCGCGCAGCCGTTTTTCGGATCCGGTAATGCTCGATCTCCTCAAACCCCAAAATTCCTTTTAAGCCAGAAGCCTTATACAGCGCCACAAATCTTTCGGAAACCGCCGGGTATGGCGTTGGAAACAAAAAATCCGGAAAGCGAGTCCCTTCGATTTCCAATGTTCTGGGATGCTCCCAATACCGCCCGCCCATATGCCTGCCGCAAAGGGGGCAATCGTCATGTCCGGCAGCGATATAGGACGGTTTGTACGGTCTGCACGCAGCAAATCGCCCATTGGCCGGCCAAACCAATTTGTAAAACATGATCCACCCTCTTTGCATAGCACGGTGCCGGACCGGCTTACCATATCAGGCCCGTTATGTATTCCATTCGTCTTGTTGCTACGCCGTTTCGTTCTGCGCGCTTCTGAATATCTCAATGAGATATATTACCAATCTGATATAAAAAGTTGGCATATTCCTCCTGGTAGTTGTTCTCGTCTATGCGAACATACTTACTTATAACCGTTTGGCCCGTAACTTTGGATACCGCTTCCATATAGCACTCATGTGAGACCCAAAGCGCAACTCTCGCCAATCCCAT